>CAZPMM010000196.1:0-5016 GCA_964587405.1 uncultured Rikenellaceae bacterium | reverse complement strand
TTGACTACATGGCGATGACAGCCGATTTATGCCGATGGCCAGCAGCGTCATTCGGAGGTTTCCTGGAGAAACTGATGAAAGATTCCAAGAAAAGCCAAGGCGTATTGGTTGAATAAGCTTTCTAACTGGACGACAAGGGAGGCAGCAAATGGTACTCGGCTCAAATCAGGGGAAAGCATCGATTGTCGGAAGGGTCCTGAAGGTAACTTTTGAAAAACCGGGTGTCAAATACTTGGAATTTGAACTATCCAGTGGAGACAAGTGCTTTTGTAAAGGTAACGCAGCGCCGGGTAAAGATTTCTATAACCTCACGCAAGGCTCGCATGTGCGGCTTCTGGGGAAATGGGCGGTCAGCAATAATCCGCAGTACAAATGGATGAAGGAACAATTCAATTTTTCAGACTATGAATTGCTGTCTGAACTTGAGATTGCTCGACGCAAAATGCCGGAAGTGACTCGATCACCATCCAAGGCTGCGCCAATCCAAAATCAGGAAGTGATCAGCGGTAATATCATACGTTTCCGGTCCAATACGAGCAACTACCGGATTTTCTTACTGCGCGCGACAGATGGGCGTGAGTTTTGGTGTCAAGGCGACATTAGCCTCTCAAAAACACCTTATGAAAACAATAAAATACGACTTACAGGAGATTGGCGTGTTAATCCGCACCATCCGGAATATGGTTTACAATTCTATTTCACGTCATACGAAATCATAACACCCGGCAAGCCGGAAAAGGTTATTCGCCGCCCGCGGATAGTTTCTTCTAAAATGGTTTCAGTTAATGATGGCGGTGATGCCACGGAAAAAGTAATTGCATACCTGAAAGCAATTGGTGGAAAAAAAATTAACTATGAATATCATGCACCCAAACACACATCGATATTCGAACATGTTAAATTTCAGTTGAATGAGCGGATTCTTTTGGCCAATAAAAACGAAAAAGACTTCTTCTTTCTGACGGCGCTTCTTGATCGGAATGTGAAGGACGAACTTGTTCAAACCTTTCGCAGAAAAAACAAAAACTTCAAGCAAGATCTTCTACAGTGCTGGGAAGAGGCGGAAGAATTGCTTCTAAAGACGACGAGAAATATTCGCGAAGAGCTGCATAATGAAGATATTCAAAAGGAAATTCTCAGGCAAAGTCCTGTATATCGAAGACTTGCCAATGAAATTCCTGGTGATGATCGAATTAACCAACTCCTTGTATGTTTAAAGGTCATAAATGAGCTTTACAAAAGAAATAAAGATGCCTTCATTGCCGATTTTCTGCAGGACCTTAAAACAGAGAAAGAAATCATAAATTATCTTGACGACATTTTCGGCATTGGTCCAAAACTCCCAAACTGGGCATTAACAAATGTTACCGGTCATTGGTTTGTCATTGACAAGCCGCACATCAAGCCACTCATCGAAAATGAACTGGCTCATACAATTCCGGAAAATATGTCGGTTTCATTGGAAAATGCCGATGCTATTTTTGAACATTGGTTCGGGATGCTTGATGAAACAAAAAGAGATTACGAAAAATTATCTTTTCATGGATTCAAAGAAGCTTTTCATGATTTTTCTAATGCCTCCTGCGAATACTTGCCGTTTATCGTAACACAGAGCCTCTGGTTCTATGACTTGTTTTATGGTGTCAGGGAAACAGATTAGGAGGTTAATTCAATGTCTCATCATCTTGTTGAGCGAAGGAAAGAATTAAAAAGACGACGCAAGAGAAGGCGCGAAATAGTAAAAGCGAAAAATAGAGATGCCTCACGTTCGAAAGCGGCGACCATAAAACAATTAAAAATCGCAAAAGAGACAGAGATAGTTCAACCGCTTTTAAATCCGGCCGTAACACATGCCGAGCCATTACGTCAGACGCATGAACCCTATGCCGAAGAACCGATAATACAGGCTATTACGTCATCAAGAAATCTTTACAAGACCGATTGGAGGCAAGTTGTATCTATTACTGAACTTATCAAGGTATTGCCAGAAGGCGTTAAATCAAAGAAGATTTGGCAGGATATCCATAATCAGATGAAGGAAGAAATCATTATGCGGGCACGACAGCTGTTGTCGGAAAGATATTTCACGCCGCCCGCAGGATGGGATGGGAGCCTGAAACAGGCACTTTTAGAAATGTATCGCTACGGCCGTATTCCGAGAGGCTTTGGCGTCTATCTAGGACTTTTATGAGGCCACTTCGCTCTATCCTCATTGAACAAATCACCCGAGGAAGAAGCCCCAAGAACAATGTGTCCACAAACATCGCCCTTTAAAATATTCATACTGCTTCTGATCGCCGCGCTCACGGCGCTCATGGCCGCCGCTCCGAGCCATGCCGCCATGCGCACTGTCACCGGCACAGTTACCAAAGTATCCGACGGCGACACGATCAATGTCATCACACCAGAGCAAACCAAGCTGCGCGTCCGTCTTTACGGGATCGATGCAGCAGAAACGCACGGATTCGATGCTCACAGCGATCGGATCAGTAAAGCAGGACAACCCTACGCCTTGGAATCGCAGAAAGCCCTGGAAGACAAAATCAAGGGCCGTGAAGTAAAACTGGACATCATCGACATTGACAAATACCGCCGCATGGTGTGCATAATCTGGCTGGACGGACGCAACATCAACCTGGATATGTTGCGCGAAGGCCACGCCGAGGCGTTCATTGAATATCTGAAACAGCCGTATCGCGAAAAGTTCCTGGAGGCGGAGCGCGAGGCGAAATCAGCTAAGCGCGGTATCTGGGCGCTGCCGGGCTACGAAAGGCCGAGGGACTTCAGGAAACGGCTGAAAGCCAGTAACGGAGAGTAGCTGCTCTTTACATATAACAAAGAAAATTCCCGATTCATCCCCTGTGAGTGGTAAAATGTTCTATATCGAAGAAAACGATATGACCAAAAGTTATAGTATATCCGACAAATCAAAATTCGATGATTATATGAAAATAATTTTTCAATTGCATGGAAACGGAGATTTTAAAAATCGCCCCGAATTGATAATTAACTATGGCAGGATACAAAAAATTAATTACTTTGAACATCCTGAATTATGCATTTATTCTCAATGGGACAAACCGTGGGGAATTCATAAAACAGGTAAAAATTTTCCAGTCATGGTGACTCATAAGTATTTTAAGGATTTACATTATAATGTTTTTCTCAGTGGCGCAAAATCGGATGGATACACATTAGTAAGATATAGAAAATCAAGACAGAAATATCCTGGGTATAATCAACTTCAAAAAATATATTCTGATAAAATTGAAACAGTAATCAAAGAGGCAAATCAAAATAACCTCAGCGGTGGCGATCCAGATATATTTGTATCAAAAAACTCTTTGCTAGACTCTTTTTTCGTTGAAGTAAAAGAGAACGACGGCCTAACCGATAACCAGATAAGGTTATTTCCAATCATCGAAAAATACTTGTCTCCCGTTCTGTTAGTTCGGATACAGGAAAAATAATCTTTAGTAACACGGTCCATCCCCTACATAAACGGCTAAGAGAATTTCGGAAGAGGTAGAAGGTGAGAGGCGAAAAGAATCATGAACAAAGAAGATTATTCAAATTATCTTAATCATCCCAAATGGCAACAAAAACGGGATCATATATTATCGAAATATGGGAAAAAATGCTCAAGGTGTCCTTCTACGAATAATCTCGAAGTACATCATAAAACCTATTCAGTCAGTAAATTGCCATGGGAATATCCAGATGAGAATTTTATAGTTCTTTGTGAAAAGTGTCATAGAAACCATCATGGGATTGAATACACTCTTAATAGATGTAAAGGTTGCGGTAGAGAAATATCAGTTAAATTTGATTATTGTCTATCATGCCATAACAACCTTATCGAAGAAAAAGAAAAAGAAAAGAATGATCTTGATAAGAAGATTAATCATTTAGAAACTCTATTAGGAAAAAGTACAAATAGTTCAAATCAAAGCGAAACAAATCAATTAAAGAAAGAAATAGCTTCACTGAAAAGATATAAGGAAAGTCTTGAGAAAATTTTAACTGAGCTGAAAAAAATAGAGGAATTTAAAGACTCGGTCAAGGAAAGCCAAAAAAAACTAGAATCAAAAGTTAATTTCTTAATGAAGGGTGCAGGTGTCGTTGCTGGTATAATAATTATCCCCATAATGATATTCTTTTTATGGACACCTGAACATAACACAAATCGTGATCAAACTCCTATTGTCAACACAACAACCGTTAATCCAAAAGAGGAAGTATTTCCGACTAACAGTACAAGTAATAATTTCAGAGAACGTGAAACAACAGATAATGTGAACATAGATGGAAAGACGGGATCATTGATAAAGCAAGTGCCAACCCCAAAATCAAATAAACCGGAGGGAAATACTAATACTTCAGCTCCCTCAATCACCGAACAACCAACGTATAAGCTAATTTCAATTGATGATCTTTATTCTAATATGGGGAATAAAATTCAAATATCCGAAAGAATATCTCAAGTTAAATATGCAGACAATGGTAATGTATATTTAAACATTGGGGGAATATTTCCGAGAAACAAGCTATCTTTAGTCATCTTTAAAAATGACCTTGATAAATTTGGTGAACTTCAAAATTATGAAAACAAACTTCTGAAAATTAAAGGGAAATTATTAACGTATAAAGACAAACCACAAATAATTATTAATTATAACTGGCAACTCCAGGAAATATAAAGAAAGGATCATTGTGGCGGAGAAACTTGACAAGAAACAGACGGTCGATATTAAGGAATTGCTCATGTCCGAAGTTATTCAGTCGGAAGCGTTGATTAATCTTCTGGACAGAAAAGGCATAATTTCCAAGGCGGAGTTCCTGGAGGAAATGAAAAGGGTTCAGGCGTCGATGATTAGAGCATAGTACGTTCTATAAGGAACGGAGGATCTTATGGGTAAATATCCTAAATGGAAAGATGGAATCAAACACACTGAACCTAGAGGTAGAATTATGAAATGGCGAAAAGTAAACTCGGTACGCGCTATCAAGGTTAAC
>CAZPMM010000195.1:0-5019 GCA_964587405.1 uncultured Rikenellaceae bacterium | reverse complement strand
CAAATCCTGTTCCAGATATAATTTGATGTTGCTGCAAGTATAAATCCCGTGGAATTGGCAATATACTTATTTATCCTTGCTTTTTCCTTTAAAAGCCATGTGGTACCAAAATCGATCAGCATTCCTGAAAATCCTACAACACAGAACTTCAGGAATTTTATTATTATGATCCTGTCAATCATCTTTTCCTATCCTAATTTTTTTAAAACTGCTGTTCAGTGATGGTCCGAACATAGTATTAAGAGACATTCCGAAACGGTAATTTCCACAAGGTAAATCCGGAATAACTGCTGAAAATATACCTTCAGCTGTTTCTCCTGAATGTATAATATTGATTCTTTTATCCGGAAATACCTTTTGAACATGTATGTCCCTTCTCTTTTCAAGTATCATGCACAATTCCACAGGGAAGTGTTTGTGATTGAAATCAATATCAAATTCATACGGATTATGGACTGAAAATCTCAGGGTTATTGAATCACCGGGATAAAGGATATCCTTATTCAGATCAAAATTGATTATCATCCTGTTTACAGTCTGAAGACTGTCTGTTCTGAAACCGCCGAATACGGCAGTATCGGAAACATATATCTGTGAGTTTGTAAGCTGATTAAGGCAAATGAATGCCGGATGGTTGTGATATTTCTTCTCAAACTGCCAGAGATCAAACTGGGTTTGACGGGTATAAACAGAACTGACAGCCATTGCCTCCTTCCCTGTAAAAAAAGTGTAAAGTGAAGGTCGCTGAAATGCTCCTGTAAAAATAACCGGCAGATCTTTTGCATTAGCTCCGATCTCCTTATATTTCTTTTCTTTTCCGCCGTATGCAATATCCCTCACAAACCTTATATCAGTCATCATAATAATACGTATCGCCACGAGAAGCAATAATGACGGCAGAATAAATCTGCGAGTATATTTTATAAGTGATTTGTCGGTAAGACATTTATCATACAGGATAAATATCATAGGTATGGAGGCGGCAATTGTCCAGTGAGGTTCAACATGTCCCCGGAAAGACATCAGCCAGAAAAAAATAATGAATCCTGCAATCTGGAAATAATAGTTTTTATTTATCAGATTATCAAGCTTGTATTTGATCATTACATAAATTACAGCACCCAGGGTGAAGGGATTGAACACAGCCATCTGGTTTGGCAGATATTCGAAGAAATAGTTCCAGCGGAATCCGGCAGATCTGTCCACCAGATGGTATCGGAAACTAGGGAAGTCATTTGATATCTGCCAGTAAATATGCGGGGAGAGGATCAAAAGTGCAATCACTCCCGCGATCCAGAATCTGTAATCCCTGAGTAACATTAAATTTGAAAGTATAACAATTCCTATCACCAGCACTGCCTGATATTTACTGTATATAAGTCCGGCCATGGAAAATGCCGTCAGCAAAATTGATTTCCAGTTATTATTATTAATGTAATTTTTATATGAAAAGAAAAAAAGTGCCGTAAAGAATAGCAGAGGTGCATCGGGGGAAGTCAGGACACCATATACTGAAAAGAGGCTGATTGAGGCAGTAAGTAAAAAGAATAACATCACATTCCGGCTGTCCGGTTTTCGGATGTCTGCTGTTTTCCATATTAATACAATTGTGCCGAGCTGTAATATCACGGTCATGAATCTGATGCCAAGATTTCCGGAAAAGAAAGCCGAACTTATTCTTGTCATGAGTGCAACCATCGGAGGATGATCATAATAACCCCAGTCCAGATAACGGCCAAATAAACCGTAATAAGCTTCATCGCTCAGGACTTCCGTAAAGATTGCCTGGATAAGGTTAATAAAGAACCAGAGAATCAGGAGCAGAATAAAAATAATTCTGTAGTCAGGTTTGGATACTATACGGGCGGTTATATTATTTATATGTGTTTTCAATGCTTCAGCCTGATATTATTCAGATTAACAGATACTTTCAGAGCCTGTTCATTGTATATATTCTTTTCTGTAAAATGAAATGAAAACAACAATCTGGCTTTAACAATGTCATTTCTGAGAAAATCGAGATAAAGATCCGAGCGGTTGTATGTATTTGTTCTGTAGAACGGATCTCCCCAGTAAAGTTCATTATCATGGTCTTCGTAAAAGGGCATCTGATTTTCTCCTGCATATAAAGTATTGAACAGACCAAACCTTTTATACTCTATCAAAAACTCGGAAAGGAATCCGTTATGGAGCAGCCATCCTGCATTATCGGCGCGAGAGCGGTCGAATCCTGTTACATATCCAAAATTAAATTCCAGTCTGTCAAGGATTGTCATTCCCGAAAGATCGGTTCCGATGGAGGTAAGCTGAAGAAGGTTATCATGAAGCGGTTCATCAATAAGCGGTTCCATATAACCCGCAAAATGGTGCATATAACTAAAGTTCTGAATATAAAAGTAATTCCATTTATATCTTCCGGAAAAACCTACAAAAAAGGTCTCACGTTGTTCATAAGACTGACGGCTCGTCCAGTCAAGCCAAAGATTTGCTGTAATCTTATTTCCAGTATAATCCAGAAGGATCCCATTTATATTGGGCCGGTAATATGTTACAGAATCCCTGAAAAAAATCCTGGGATATCTTTCAAGTGCCATATCTTTTGGAAATGCTCCGGCCAGGAAGCTTATATGGTTTTTTCTGAACATATAATATGCTGTCGGACTCAGATCACCGATAACCCTGTTGCTCCCGTATTCATGAAGCATATTGATCCCGGCAACAACAAAATGCACTGAATCAAACCTTACAGACATTCCGGGTGCGAACCTTACTCCGGCCATTGTCTGCGGGATCTGAACCTTTGAGTGCCCGAATTCCGTGTTGTCAAAAAAAGAATATAATCCTGCTTTCCATTCCACTTTCTGGGACAGCGAGTTAAAAGGCAACGCCAGACACAATAGCAGAATACTCAATCCGTTTTTCATTTCCCGATGACTAACGGGGGACAAAATTAAAATTAATAATAACTTAAATATTTCTGTTTTGAAGTTTTTTATTTGAATTTCCGTATTTTAGCAATTTAATATCCTTTTTATGTCCAATCTGGTAATAATACCGACCTACAAAGAAAGTGAGAACATTGAAGCGATTATTCGTAAGGTTTTTTCGCTGAGCACCCCTTTCAATATCCTTATTATTGATGACAATTCACCTGACGGAACAGCTTTGATTGTAAAAAAGCTCCAGTCGGAATTCAAAAGTCTTTATCTTATTGAACGTCAGGGCAAGCTCGGACTGGGGACTGCTTATATAACCGGTTTTCGCTGGGCTCTGGAGAACGGATTCAACTATATATTTGAAATGGATGCCGATTTTTCACATAATCCGGACGATCTTATCAGGCTGTCAAAAGCCTGTCATGAAGATGGTGCGGATGTGGCCATCGGATCGAGATATATAAGCGGTGTCAATGTAGTCAACTGGCCTCTTTCAAGGGTTTTGATGTCATATTTTGCATCTATTTATGTAAGAATGGTGACCAGAATGAAGATCATGGATACTACTGCAGGATTTGTTTGCTACAAGAAAGAGGTTCTGGAAAATATTCACCCTGAGCATATTAAATCGAAGGGTTATGGCTTTCAGATAGAAATGAAGTTCACTGCATGGAAACTGGGATATAAGATTGTGGAGATCCCGATAGTATTTACCGACAGAAAACTTGGTTCCTCTAAGATGTCGGGAGGTGTATTCAATGAAGCTTTATGGGGAGTTATCCGGATGAAGGTCAGAAGCTGGTTTATAAAGTTCAGAAGTAACAGTATAACAGCGAAGAGTCTCAACGGCACGTAAGAAGCATGATACCCATCCTTATTAAGAATTCTACAATTGTAAATGAAGGAAAAATCTTTGCAGGAGACCTGCTTATTAAAGATGAATTAATATCAGAAATAGGATTACCCGGACAGATCGAATTGCCGCATGGCGGAAAATCAATAGATGCAAATGGTCTGATAATGATACCGGGTGTTATCGATGAACATGTCCATTTCAGGGATCCCGGATTAACCCATAAAGGCGATATTTATACTGAAACACAGGCTGCTTTAGCCGGAGGGATCACTTCGTTCATGGATATGCCCAACACTGTTCCCCAGACAATATCCATAAGAAATCTTGAAGAAAAATACAAAATCGCAGTTGAGAAATCACTAATAAATTATTCATTTTACATAGGAGCAACAGAAAATAATCTGGATGAGATAATGAATACCGATCCTGTTAAAGTCTGCGGGATAAAATTATTCATGGGAGCCTCAACAGGAAATATGCTTGTTGAAAATGAAAATGCTCTGAAGGAATTATTCAGAAGGGCTGTCATACCTGTCGCAGCTCATTGCGAGGATGAAAAAACAATAAGAAGAAATGCTGAATGTTATCGGGGAAAATACGGAGAAAATGTTCCCGTCGCAATGCATCCCATGATACGAAGCCGTGATGCCTGTTTCAAATCCACGTCCTTTGCAGTTGAACTTGCAAAGAAATATAATACACGGCTTCATGTCCTTCATCTATCCACAGCTGATGAAATGAAACTATTCAGCGCAGATGGAATACTTCAGGAAAAAAGGATCACCGGCGAAGTATGTGTCCATCATCTTTGGTTTGACGATTCTTATTATGAGACACTTGGGCCGAAGATCAGATGGAATCCTGCCATAAAAACAAAATACGACAGGGAATCTCTTATTAACGGAGTCAATAATGATCTTATAGATGTAATTGCGACCGATCATGCACCACATAGCTCTGAGGAGAAATCGGGCACTTATTTTAAATCCCCGTCAGGAGCTCCGCTGGTGCAACACTCTGTAGCTGCAATGTTCGAATTATGGCACAGGAAAATATTCAGTCTGGAAAAGATAGTAGAAAAAATGTGTCATAATCCTGCCATCTTATTCAACATCAGCAAAAGAGGATTTATCCGTGAAGGTTATAAAGCTGATCTGGTGCTGATTGATCCTGAACATCCCTGGATAGTAACAAAGAATAACATTTTGTACAAATGTGGCTGGTCGC
>CAZPMM010000194.1:0-5031 GCA_964587405.1 uncultured Rikenellaceae bacterium | reverse complement strand
GGAAATTCTTACCGGACATAGAACTATGATAGCATTTCGTCATAAAAATCATTATAGGCATCTATGTATTGTGATTCATCCTTGAAAGGAAGAATTGGCTTTTTAATAGTTTTTAAATAACTGTTCATCTCATCATTTATTTTCTCACTCCCGATAATTATGCCGTCAGAATATTTTATGGCCAGCTTCGACACATTTATAAAATCGGCAGTTTTTATCAGTTTAAGGTTTTCACCGTCGATACCGTCGTATCTTAACTTGTCTGCGAATGATGATCTAAACGGAGTTTTAAAATCATTATTGTAAATTGAATAGATAATTTTGTAATTATTGAAAAGAGGATCGTCGGCATAAATACTTCTCAGGTAAACAGGAACAAGTGCTGACATCCAACCATGACAATGCACTATGTCCGGAGCCCAGCGAAGTTTCTTCACTGTCTCTATAACTCCGCGTGCAAAAAACAGTGCTCTTTCGTCATTGTCTTCAAATTCACGTCCCGATGCATCAGTCATCAGATATTTTCTCTGGAAATAATCATCATTGTCGATGAAATAAACCTGCATCCTTGCGCTCTGGATCGAGGCAACTTTTATTATCAGAGGATGATCCGTATCATCAATAATCAGATTCATTCCCGATAACCTTATCACCTCGTGTAGCTGGTTCCTTCGTTCATTAATACAACCATACCGTGGCATGAATGTCCTGATCTCCTTACCCCTCTCCTGAATGCCCTGGGGCAGATATCTTCCTATCTTGGATAACCTGTTTTCTGCTAAGTATGGAGTGATCTCCTGTGAAATAAATAAAACCTTCCTGCTTTCCATTCTCCTGCTTCAAAATTCCAATGGGTAATAAGTTGCAAAGATAATAATAAAAATTGAGATAATGAGAATAAGGTATTTACATGAATTATCCATATGTTTCTGCTAATTATTACCGAATTTACCATTAGTTTTGCGGATTATTTCAAATAAATGAAAAAAGCAATAAAGCAGATTTTGCAATTTATTGTATTTCTCTTACTCGGAATACTGCTTCTATGGATAGCATTCCGCAATGTCCGTTTCCACGAGTTAGCCGTCGGACTCAGGGAAGCAAATTATATCTTTATATTATTTTCCGTTATAATTAATATTTTTGCTTTTCTGAGCCGTGTCCGGAGATGGAACCTTCTAATTTACCCGATGGGATATAAACCCTCCTTCCTGAATACATTAAATGCCCTTATGACAGGCTATTTCGCCAACCTGGCCCTGCCACGAATAGGGGAAGTAACCAGATGTGTAGCCCTGGGGAAGAAAGAAAATATACCTGTCGACAAACTCATAGGAAC
Organism: uncultured Rikenellaceae bacterium; assembly: GCA_964587405.1. GTDB lineage: Bacteria > Bacteroidota > Bacteroidia > Bacteroidales > VadinHA17 > LD21. The sequence continues at coordinate 3,692 of CAZPMM010000194.1, read as the reverse complement.
TGTTTTGATAGAAAGAGCCATAGACCTGGTTTCTCTTATCATAATAATGATAATAATGATTTTTACAAGCGGTGATAAGATCAACCAGTTCATGAAAGAAACAATTTTTATACCCCTGAAAGATAAGGTACTTACTCCATTAGGAGCTGCATGGATCATCTGGTTTAGCCTGTTGCTTGTTTCGGCAACCTTCCTCTTTCTTGTAATCAGGTACCGCAAAAATCTTAGAAAAATACCTTTCATTTCAAGAATATTCGACCTTTCAAAAGGAATAATAGCTGGAATGAAATCAATAACAAGCCTGGAAAAAAAACGGGAATTCATATTTCATACAGTGTTTATGTGGCTTTGTTATATTTTCATGACATGGGTAGCGGTTTTTGCAATTAACAATACATCTCATCTGAATCTCGGCGATGCCATTTTCCTGCTTGTAATAGGCGGATTTGCGATGATTGCTCCAGTACCCAGCGGTATTGGTGCTTTTCATTATATAATATCCCGCGGGCTTGCCTTTGTACAAGGTGTTAATCTTGAAGACGGAGCCCTATACGCGATTCTTACCCACGAATCCCAGATGATCCTAATTATAATTGCCGGGACAATTTCCACGTATCTTATCTTCAGAAAAACCAAGGATCGTACAAAAGTTGCACAAAAAATGTAAATTATTATATTAAAGTCAATTACAATGGCAAAAACCAAAACTGTATTTATTTGCCAGAATTGTGGCGCTGAATCGGCAAAATGGATAGGCAGGTGCCCTTCCTGCAGGGAATGGAATACCTATCATGAGGAAATAGTGGCTCCGGCTTCTCCCGCTGATCCTGGTTTTCCTGCCGGGCTTGAAAAGAAGAATCCCAGGCTGCTTGACCAGATTGAAGCTGATGAAACCAGAAGGCAGAAAACGGGTATTGCTGAACTTGACAGGGTTCTCGGAGGTGGTATAGTCAGCGGATCTCTTTTGTTGCTCGGTGGAGAACCGGGAGTGGGCAAATCAACTCTGGCACTCCAACTTGCCCTGGCACTCAAAGACACCAAAGTACTGTATATCTCGGGTGAAGAAAGTGAAGAACAGATAAGCCTGAGGGCAAAACGACTAAAAAATGCAAATCCTCAATGTTACATACTGAGCGAAACCCGGCTTGAGAATATCTTTGTCCAGGCTGAAAACCTGAAACCCGGACTGATAATTACTGATTCAATACAGACAATAAGTACAGGATTGCTTGAATCATCTGCCGGTTCAGTATCACAGATCCGTGAATGTGCGGCAAGATTCCTGAAATATTCCAAACTGACCGGAACACCGGTTGTCCTTATCGGACATATTACAAAGGACGGAACACTTGCCGGACCGAAAGTACTGGAACATATTGTGGATGTGGTATTATATTTTGAAGGTGATAATAATTATGTTTACCGTATTCTCAGACCTTTCAAGAACAGGTTCGGATCAACTTCCGAAATAGGCATTTTTGAAATGATCCAATCAGGACTCAGGGAGGTAAATAATCCGTCGGAAATGTTTATAAATCAGCATGATGAAGCTCTGAGTGGCATCGCTATAGCAGCAACGACAGATGGTCTCAGACCTTTCCTGATCGAGACACAGGCGCTTGTAAGCAGTGCTGTTTACGGTACACCGCAGAGAAGCTCTACCGGCTTCGATATAAGAAGACTTAATATGCTGCTTGCCGTACTTGAAAAAAGAGCCGGTTTCAGACTGGCAATAAAGGATGTGTTTATGAATATAGCCGGGGGGATAAAAGTTGTTGATCCTGCAATAGATATGGCCATCATCAGCGCTGTACTCTCTTCCAACCTCGATATTCCCATTCCAAGAAATGTATGTTTTGCCGGAGAAACCGGTCTCTCAGGAGAAATCAGACCGGTATCCCGTGTAGAACAAAGGATACATGAAGCATCGAAAATGGGATTCAGGAAGATCTACCTGTCAAAATATCATAAGAATCTGGCGATAAAAGAAAAAGAAATAGAAATTGTCACAGCCGGTAAGATAGAACACCTGGTTAAGGCATTATTCGCGTGAAGTTTCAGTGATCTGTTGATCAATATCTTTCTCTCAAGGGATTATCCCTTCCTGAACTTTTACGTTTATACTTATCACAGTCAAGCTCCATACTGAATCCGGTAGGACGTTCAAACTCATCAGCTTCAAGTATTCCAAATTCGGGATCATTGTAAACCTTTTTAAGGAAGAGGGCAAAAACCGGCAGAGCCATATTGGCTCCCTGTCCTTCTCCGAGTGTTTCGAAATGAATTGCACGGTCTTCCCATCCACTCCAGACACCGCCTACAAGATTCGGGGTCACACCCATAAACCATCCGTCAGATTGTTCCTGTGTTGTCCCTGTCTTACCTCCGATCTGGTTCATCAGCATATATGGCTCCCTCCTCATCCTGATACCTGAACCCGACTGAACTACACCCTGTAAGAGGCTAAGCATCAGAAAGGATGTTTCTTCATTCAATACTTCTTCTATTACAGGAGAAAATCTTGAAATAACATTACCGTTTTTATCTTCAATATGAGTAACATACATCGGACGGGTGTAAACTCCCTTGTTTGCAAAAGTACCATAAGCACCGACCATCTCCTCAAGTTTGACATCAGATGTTCCCAGAAAAATTGAATAAACAGGATCAATAAAACTTCTTATACCCATTTTATGCATCAGATCAACCACAGCTGCCGGTCTGAACTGTTGCATAAGCCATGCCGAGATATAATTTTCTGACTGGGCAAGCCCCCATTTCAGTGTAACCATTTTTCCATGATGAGCCTTGTTCCCTGAACTTCTCGGGGTCCATGGTATTGTATCGCCCACATCAAAGGAACGTGGTATATTTTCAACCTCATAACATGGTGAATACCCGTTCTGCATTGCTATTGTATACAGGAAAGGTTTGATCGTACTCCCAACCTGCCTCCTCTGCTGCGTACAAACATCATATTTGAAATACCTGAAATCAGGACCACCCACATATGCCTTCACATGTCCGTTATGAGGATCCTCAACCATAATTCCCGATCTGATAAAGTACTTATAATACTTTATGGAATCGAGAGGCGTCATGATCGTATCTATTTCACCTCTCCAGGAAAAGACCTTCATTTTCACCTTGGTATTAAACGCAAGCATTATTGAATCTTCAGAATAACCTCTTGCCTTCATAATGTAATACCTGTTGCTCTGTCTCAGGGACCTCATTATGAGCTCATCAACTGTCTTTTTGGGAAGGTCATCCGAATAGGGAGGATTTTTGAAACCTTTTGCACGCTTGTAAAAATCGGGTTGAACTACTTTCGAAAGGTGTTCCCTGAGTGACTCTTCAGCATATTGCTGCATCCTGGAATTAATTGTGGTATATATTTTCAGCCCGTCTTTATATATATCATAATTTGAACCGTCGGGTTTTTTATTCTTATTACACCACCCGTAAAGAGGATTGTTTTCCCACTCCCACATTGCATCGTCATATGAAGCCTGCTGCTGGTAAAGGTTCCTGTCAGGCATTGATCTTGACATTATATTCCTCAGATATTCCCTTAAATAAGTTGCACTGCCTGTATTATGATCCTCTATATGAAAATCCAGATCAATAGGAAGTTGCTTAACGGAGTCGGCTATATGACGATCGAGATAACCGTATTTCACCATCTGGGA
>CAZPMM010000193.1:0-5050 GCA_964587405.1 uncultured Rikenellaceae bacterium | reverse complement strand
AATACAAATTCAAGTCCGCTGCACTGGCACCGGGTTCATCTCAACTCAATAAAGATGCTTAAAGAATATTTTTAATTTTGGATAGTTATTAATCAGTTCCGAAAATGAAAAAAGAAAGTGGGAAAAAGATTATTCTGATTACAGGATGCCTTGGGGGTATCGGAAGTGTAATGGTAGATTTCTTCAAAAGGAAGGGATGGTTTGTTATCGGCACCGACAACAGAGAATCGTATTCAAATGCAGATATTAAGATAACCACCGATCTAAATAGTGTGGATGAATCGACCGATTATGTCGTAAAGATACTTAAAGATAATAATATCAGCCATATAGATGCACTCATCAATAATGCTGCTGTCCAGATAAAGAAAAAACTAAATGATCTCTCCTATACTGACTGGCTTGAAAGTTTTAACGTGAATGTGATTGCCGGATTCATGCTGGTAAAAAAGCTCAGAAAGCATCTCAGGGGTGGAAGTGTTGTAAATATAGGAAGCATACATTCTTCTCAGAGTAAAAAGGGATTCCTTGTTTATGCAACAACAAAAGGTGCAATAAAAACAATGACACAAAACCTTTCTCTTGAACTTGCACCGGATATTATGGTAAACTGTATTGCTCCCGCTGCCATTGATACTCCCATGCTTAAAGCAGGGCTGTCAAAGGAGGAGTACCTTCAACTGAGGAAATATCATCCGGCCGACAGAATAGGCAGTCCTGTTGAATTATCAAAGCTGGTCTACACTCTTTGCGAAAGAAATATTTTTCTTACCGGTGCATTTATCGAGTATGATGGAGGTATTTCTAAACTTTTACACGACCCTGAAGTATAATGTCCGGTTTAAAACTGAGCAGAGCTATTGGAAAAGTCTTAAGATGGTTAAAGAATAACCTTAGCGGAAACAGTGTAATCAATTACAGAGGTAAGGGGATTATTAACTTCATCGATGCCGGCTCCCTTGGAAATTTACCTGAACCCTGGTTTTCAAATTCCAGATATATAAAAAACCTTTTATCATTTGAACCGCTTGAAAAATCATCCGGTAGAAAGAATGTGATCGTTTCTTCCTTTGCTCTCTGGAGCGAAAATTGCATAAGGCCTTTTTATGTTTATAAAGGATTTAAGAACACCGGTTCATCACTTTTTGAACAGAATTTTGAATATGTAAATCAGAATTTTGAAATACTAAAAAAAAGCGGTCCCCCGCATCTTGCTGATACATGGCATAAAAGATCCGAAATATTAAAGATTACAGAATGCGAATGCAAAACTCTTGATCACATCCTTCAGGAACTAGATCTGTCCTGGTCATTTGATTTCATTAAAATAGATGCACAGGGAGCGGAATATGAAATACTTAAAGGGGCTGATAATTTCCTGAGAAATTCATGCATAGGCCTTCAGCTTGAATTGTTTAATATTCCTTTATATAAAGGAATTAAACTGCTGCCGGAGGTAACTGATCTGTTGAAAGGATACGGATTTATCCTTGCAAAAAAAATGCCCTTTCTTGGAACTTTTAACTCCCAGAATGATTGCATATTCATAAAAAGAGACGTGCCGGCAAACAAAAAACATATTAAGGATCTGATACTGAAAATTTATTCAGTCAGCAACTCTGAATAATGCCTCTTTATATTATTCCTGCCGGAACAAAAAACTATTTTTTTCTAAGGAAAAGATTTATATAAACGCGTACAAAGAACAGGTAAATGACCCTGAAAAAGATCCGGATTCTTTTACCCTTTGAATATTTCATACTTATCCTCACATAATCCCACAACCATGCGTAGGAATAAAAAGACAGCCCTTTCATATCATATACGGCAACAGGCATATTAATATATCTGAATTTTAATCCCCTGTTATACCAGTAATAGAGAAAATCATATATCGAACTGACGGTATATTTCAGTTCATAAGGACGTTCCCTGTAAAAAACTGTTTTAACAAAAGCCGACTGATGGTTAATTGGTATCCTCTTCCAGAAAAGGTCAAGGCTTAAGGGTTTCACACTTTTACCGGTGTCCGGATCAATACAGTAACCGTAAATAATATCCGCATCTGTTTCTCCGGTAAAAATATCCTCAATGACTCTTTCGTTATAAAAACGATCATTGGAGTTCATAAAACATGTCCACTCACCTGATGAGAGCTTTATACCTTTATTCATTGCATCGTATATCCCTTTGTCAGGTTCAATTCTGAGTATATCAATTTTATCTCTGTACCGGCTAAGGATTTCAGTTGTTCCATCTGTTGAATTACCGTCGATCACAATGAATTCAATATTACTGTAAGTCTGTCCGATAACACTCCTGATCGTTTTTTCAATTGTAGCAGCACTGTTATACGAAATTGTTATAACTGTTATACGGGGTAACATCTGTGACTTCATATGATTTTATTAAGACCCCTGAAAACCTGTATAATTATATTTGCCACAAAAACATAAAGACACAAAGATTCTCAAAGAATTAATGAATAACTAATCATTCCTGGCGCGACCTGGTCCCTTTGTGGCAAAAAATATACTTTCCGAACGGATCCCGTTTTTAAAACATTGCAAAATAAGCCGTAAAATAATTAACAAAGGTAAAATAATTAAGAATTACCTATTTTTACCATAGAGATCTTAAAATAGTAATACTTTTATCTTTCTTTTAAACAATATATCTGAAATTGATAACTGATTTATTATGAAATACATCAAACAGTTTTTGCCTCATCTGGCCATTGTAATAATTTTTCTTGCAATTTCATATATCTATTTTTATCCTGTGCTTGAGGGTAAAGTTCTGCGTGCAAATGACTCATCCGTTTCCACATATGTTTCAAAAGAAATACGTGATTATCATGCAGCAAACGGCAGGGATCCTTTATGGACCAATTCGATTTTCAGTGGTATGCCGGGCTATCTGATACTCACGAGACATCCTGGAAACCTGATTAAATATGTTGACAATGTTCTAAGAATTTTTAAAATGCCTGTTTCCGTTTTGTTTCTGGCATTAACAGGTTTTTACATACTCTTACTGATGTTTGGTATCAACCGGTGGATAGCTTCCGTCGGTGCACTGGCCTATGGCTTTTCTTCCTTTCTGTTTCTTATTCTTGCAGCCGGACATAATACCCAGGCAATCGCTCTTGCATATATGGCTCCCATGATAGGGGGAGTCTGGTATGCTTACAGGCGAAATGCAGTGAAAGGAGCACTTTTTACAGCATTTGTCCTTTCACTCGAACTTCTGGCAAATCATCCGCAAATAACTTATTATGCCATATTGTGTCTACTTGTATTCATAATCGTCGAACTTATCTGGGCAGTAAAAGAAAAACAAATAGCCGGCTTCATTAAAACTTCTGCTCTTCTTATCATTCCCGTAATCATTGCTGTGGCAATCAACTTTGGTAACCTTTACACTGTTTATGAATATAGCAAATACTCAATGCGCGGAAAATCTGACCTGATACTTGAAGACAAAAATCAGTCAAAAGGTCTTGACAGGGGTTATATCACGTACTGGAGCTATGGTATTGATGAGACCATGAATCTTCTGATCCCCAACTATAAAGGTGGTTCCAGTAAACCTTTCGATCGCAACTCAGAGACTGTAAAGGTCCTGAAACAGAATAATATCGCCTCAGCTGCTGATCAGGTTTTGAAATACTGGGGTACTCAACCCTTCACAGACGGACCTCACTATATGGGAGCGTTTGTAATATTCCTTTTTATCCTTTCTCTTATTATTACCAGGGGAAGGGAAAAATGGTGGCTGCTTTTTGCAACCATCTTGTCCATTGTTCTGGCATGGGGTAAGAATTTTATGCCATTCACAAATCTTTTCATAGATTATTTCCCTGGTTACAATAAATTCAGGGCTGTAACCATGACCCTGGTAATTGCCCAGTTCTGTATACCGCTTCTGGCAGCAATCGCCTTAAGAGATATTTTTGAATCAAAGATCAATATCAAAGATCTGATGAAAGGGCTTAAAATCGCAGGGGGGATCACTGTAGGGATACTTTTAATTGCGATTATCTTCCCGGGAATAGCGGGATCATTTATCAATCAGGGAGAATCTGTTTATCCCAACTGGCTTAAAGCAGCAATGGTCGCAGACAGAAAGGAACTACTGCGAACTGATGCCTTAAGATCACTGGTATTCATTATTGCCGGTCTTGCAATAATAATGGCATTTATAAAAAATAAACTGAAGAAAGAGCATTCGGTCATGTTGATCGGTTTAATTATTTTGCTCGATCTGTGGACCATAGATAAAAGATACCTTGATTCCGGCAGATTTGAGAGACCTTCATCTATCCAAAGATCAATCACTCCCACTCCTGCTGATGCATTCATACTTAATGATGAATCATACTACAGAGTACTGAATCTGGCTGTTTCAACGTTCAATGACAATACACCCACTTCTTATTTTCATAAATCGATCGGAGGTTACCACGGAGCAAAGCTAAGAAGATATCAGGAACTTATTGATTCGGCGATAATAAGGGATATAAATACTTTTATAGAATCCGCTAAGAATGCCCGGTCGGCCACTGATCTCGTCCCGGCACTTGCAAATACATCTTCACTGAATATGTTGAATACAAAATATATAATATTCAATCCTGAAGCTCAGCCTTTCATAAATCCGTACTGCTTTGGTAATGCCTGGTTTGCAGAGAATCTGGTAATAGCTGAAAACGCAAATGAAGAAATTGGTGCTATTAAATGGTTAAAAACAGAAAAAACGGTTGTAATTGACAAACAATTCGAAAATCTTGTTCCTGCCGCTGCATACCCTGTTGCTGAGGACGATACTGTCAGCCTGACATCTTATCAGCCAAATGAACTTATATATAAGTATTCAGCCGCTTCTGAAAAGCTTGTGGTATTTTCTGAGATTTATTACCCTGCAGGATGGAAATGTTTTGTTGATGGGACAGAAACACCTTATTTCAGGGCAAACTATGTACTAAGGGCGATGATAGTACCAGCAGGTGATCACGAGATAAAATTTTCATTTGAACCGGAATCTTATT
>CAZPMM010000192.1:0-5054 GCA_964587405.1 uncultured Rikenellaceae bacterium | reverse complement strand
GGGTAAGCATTTATACAACCCATAGCCGATAAAATCAGATATACAGTAACGGAAAACCTGTATCGTTTCACGGAAAGGTTATGGATAGGCTTAATCAAAGGATTGGCCGGTTTTGGAAGCAATTTCGATCATCCGTTCGTATTCTTCCGGAGAAAGGTCATTGAAATAATAATTGACCGGATCGACATGCACATCATTTAGTTTGACTTCATAGTGAAGGTGAGGAGCAACTGACAGACCTGTATTGCCTACATATCCAATCACATCTCCCCTTTTAACTTTCTGTCCCTTCCTGACATTAAAACCGTCGAGATGAGCATAGATAGTTGAATAACCGAATCCATGGTCAATTATGATATGATTTCCGAGGCCTCTTTTGGATGAATTGACTGCTTCGACCCTGCCGTTTCCCGTGACGTATATTTCGGTACCTGTAGGTGCAGTAAAATCCATACCGGAATGAAATTTAATTATCTTATAGATTGGATGTACCCTGTTTCCAAACCCTGAAGCAGTTCTCGTAAGGTCTTTATTGCTGATCGGGAGAATTGCCGGTATTGCTCCAAGCATATCCTCTTTCTTCCTGGAAAGAGTTATAAGTTCGTCAAACGATTTCGACTGAATATAGATCTGTTTTCTGAGTTTGTCGAGCTTTTTTGAAGTTTCGATTACAATACTTGAATTCTTAAATCCTTCGAGTTCCTTATATCTGTTCACACCTCCTACTCCTCCCTCGCGAAGTGTCATTGGTATGGGTTCTGCTTCAAAGATGGTCCTGTAAAGATTATCATCCGTTTCCTGTAACTGGACAATCACCTTTTCCAGATTTCCCATATCCCTCTGAATTATTTCGTACTGAAGTGAAAGTTGTTCTATTTCTCTCAACAGGGCTTTTTCCTTTGGTGAATTAAAGAAAAGAGCAAAGACAACATAATAAACCACTGCGATCAGTAATGATCCCACAAAGAAGGCAAGAAACCTAAGAAGAAGATCCTTTGCTCCGAGCGTAACTTTGTCAAAGCTCAGGGAATCAGGATTAAACTTATATTTTGACTTTGGCATGGCAGCACAAAGATAATCAATAAATGAAATTACAAAACCTGATTTTTTTAACCGTTTTTATGATTTTTTATCAGCCATCATCAGGCAGACTTCAGAATTTCTTGCTTGAAGTTAGAAGCGAGATCATTTCAAAATATTCATCTTCATTAAGGTCGTCATTAAAGAAATGAAGAGGATTTTGATGTTTCCCGTAGAAATCGATCTGGTAATGCAGGTGTGGGCCTGAAGATATTCCTGAGCTTCCTGTAAGTCCTATCAGGTCACCGCGTTTCACTTCAGTCCCTTTCAGAACTTTAATACTGCTGAGATGCCCATAGGTAGTCTGGTATCCGTAACCGTGGTCAATAACCACATAGTTACCAAAACCTCCGTTGTTCCATCCCGATGAAATAACACGTCCGTTACCCGTGGCATATACCTCTGTTCCGTATGGAGCACTGAAATCCTGTCCGTGATGCCATTGAGCCCTCCCAAGAACAGGATGAACTTCCCTGAACTTTAACCCGTCTCCTCTTCTTATATTAACTGAAACCGGACAAATAAGCGGAAGATAGCTGTACATTCTTGACCATTCGGATTCTTTTTCGGATATTTCCCTGAAAGAAACCTGCTGTACCTCAACCATATTTTTCATCTCTTCCAATCTTGTTCTGGTTGATCTCATGATAGATGAACTCTTGTAACCGTTCAAATCCCGGAACCTGTCAATACCTCCGAATCCAGGATTCCTGAAAGATTCAGGGAGACTCTCCATTTCAAGAACAGGACGATACCTTACCTCATCCGACATCTTAAGATCATTGATTATGGCCATAGTGTTATCAAGGTTACGATTGGCCATTGCAAAATGGAAATTCAGATCCGCAATCTGACGCGTAAGTATCTTCTCTTTTGGAGAACCGAAAATACTATGGAAGATCATGGAATAAATAATAGTAACAACGACAGTTACTGAAAACCAGAGCAGGAGCCTTAAGAGCTTCTTTTTCCAAGGAAGCCTTAACTGCTTATACTGCAAATCTTTAGGATCAAGATAATATCTCTTTTTAATCATACTCCACACTTAAGTTACTGGAATATTTTGAGGCTGAAAAGTCCAAATCTAAACAAATAATTTAATTTTACAAATCAATTTACGAATAGTTTGACGAAATGTTACATGGATACAAAAAAAAATATGAATTCGCAGGAACTGAGGCAGTTATTCTTTAATTTTTTTCAGGAAAAGGGACATGAAATAGTATCATCTGCCCCGATGGTAATAAAAAATGATCCGACACTGATGTTCACAAATGCCGGGATGAACCAGTTTAAAGATATTTTTCTGGGCAATATACAGCCCAAGTACAGGAGGGTTGCAGATTCACAGAAATGCCTTAGGGTTTCAGGCAAGCACAACGACCTTGAAGAAGTGGGACATGACACCTATCATCATACAATGTTTGAGATGCTGGGGAACTGGTCATTTGGCAATTATTTCAAGAAGGAAGCCATTGAATGGGCATGGGAATTTCTCAACGGCAGGCTTGGAATTCCCGCAGACAGGCTTTATGCATCCATATTCACGGGAAATCCTGCAGAAAATGTCCCCCGTGATGATGAAGCCTACAGATGGTGGCAGAAATGTTTTCCGGAAGATCCCGACAGGATAATTGAAGGATCGAAAGAAGACAATTTCTGGGAGATGGGAGATACCGGTCCCTGCGGACCCTGTTCCGAGATCCATATCGACATACGTGATGACTCCGAAAGAAATAAAATTCCCGGACATACCCTTATTAATAAAGGACATCCCCTTGTAATAGAAGTATGGAATCTTGTATTTATTCAATATAACCGCAAGGCTGACGGATCTCTTGAAATGTTGCCCGACAGGCATGTGGATACAGGAATGGGCTTTGAAAGATTGTGCATGATCGTACAGGGAAAGAAATCAAATTATGATACAGATATTTTCCAGTCTGTGATAAAGGAGATATGTTCCCTTACCGGGAAAAAATACGGCTTGAATCAGGAACAGGATACTGCCATGAGGGTTATCGCAGATCATCTCAGGGCCGTATCATTTTCGATAGCAGACGGACAGCTTCCATCCAATAATAAAGCCGGGTATGTAATACGGAGGATTCTCAGGAGAGCCGTCAGGTATGCCTATAATTATCTGGATACTGATGAACCGTTCATACACAGGCTTGTCCCGGTACTTGTTTCAGTAATGGGAAATCAGTATCCTGAACTGAAAGCTTCAGATGAACAGATATCGAAAATAATCTTTGAAGAAGAAACTGCTTTTCTGAAAACCCTTGGAAAAGGTCTGAAAATGATAGATAAAATGATTTCAGACCTTAAAAAAAAGAATAAAAGTATTCTGCCCGGGAAAATCGCTTTTGAGCTTTATGACACTTACGGTTTCCCTGCAGACCTGACCCGGCTTATATTGAAAGAGAATGGCATGACCCTGGATAACGAAGCTTTCGAAAAAGAAATGAAGAATCAGAAAGAGCGTTCCAGGGCAGACGGCACACTTGATACAGGCGACTGGTTAGTTTTAAGGGAAAGTGATGATACATTATTCACAGGATATGACAGAACAGTGGATAATATCCTGATTACAAAATACCGTATGATAAGAACCAAAGGAAAGGAAATTTGCCAGCTTGTATTCGACAGGACACCTTTTTATGCAGAATCAGGTGGACAGGCAGGTGATACGGGCGATATCGTTTCAGAATACGAAAAAATTAAGATCAATGATACAATAAAGGAAAATGATCTGATAATACATCTTGCAAAGAATGTTCCCATACGCCCCGATGCCTGTTTCACTGCTGTCGTTGATAAAACCAGGCGTACAATGGCAGCCAATAACCATACCGCCACACACCTTATTCATTATGCACTGAGAAAAGTTCTGGGATCACATGTCGAACAGAAAGGTTCACTCGTAACACCCGACCGGCTAAGGTTCGACTTCAGCCATTTCAGCAAACTTACCAGAGAAGAATTACTCGCTGTTGAAAACATTGCCAACCAGTTTGTAAGGAACAATTTCACAAAAGAGGTGACTAAAAACATAACGCTGAAAGAAGCTCTTTCCATGGGAGCTATAGCACTGTTCGGTGAAAAATACGGCGATACGGTTAGAGTGGTCCGTTTCGGAGATTCAGTTGAACTTTGCGGAGGCACTCATGTTGAATCAACCTCCGGTATAGGACTGATCAAAATAGTATCTGAAAGTGCAATAGCAGCCGGAGTCAGAAGGATAGAAGCAGTAACCGGAATAAAAGCCGACGAATATATAAATGCAAAAGTGAAAGAGCTTGAAGATATTGCTTCTCTTCTTAAAAGCACAGGAAGTGTAAGGGAAAATGTGGAAAAGCTTTTGAATGAAAATACATCTCTAAGGAAAACAGTTGAAAAATTTAAATCGCGGATTGCCGGTGCTATCATTAATGACCTTATTGAAAAAGCTCTGCAGATAAATGATATTAAATTCATTAGCGGTCAGATAGAAACTGATTCTGCCGAATCCCTCAAATCAATTGCGTTTGATTTAAGGAAAATGCCGGGAAAAAGTGTTGCTGTACTTGGTTCAACGATCGGAGATAAAGCCAATCTGGTTGTCATGGTCAGTGACGGGCTGATAAGAGAAAAAAACCTGAACGCCATTGAAATAATCAAGGGAATAGCGGGCGAGATAAACGGTGGCGGAGGCGGCCAGCCTTTCCTGGCAACAGCAGGAGGTAAGAATCCCGGAGGCATTCAGAATGCAATAAGAAAAGCTGAAAAATATATAAGGGAACACCTTGGTGTAAAGTGAGTATTGTGATATGAAGGGGAAAGAAGTGATTGGGGGAAAGTGGTGCAAGAAGGATTTTTTATACTTTTAAGGCTTCGGCAACGGAAGGTAATGAGGAGTTTTGTTAATATAATATCGGGTTTATTTATTTTATGTGTTATTACACTTTCTTTTGCCTGTACACCCGGATCAT
>CAZPMM010000191.1:0-5059 GCA_964587405.1 uncultured Rikenellaceae bacterium | reverse complement strand
CGGCGAACCACCGGCATCACTTCATTATGATATGTGGCTCGGACCGGCACCTTGGAGAAATTACAATGAAAAACGTGTTCATTATAACTGGCACTGGTTCTGGGCAACAGGAGGTGGGGATACAGCTAACCAGGGGCCGCATCAGTTTGATGTCGCACGCTGGGGGATGAATAAAAATGAACATCCGGTAAAAATCTATTCTGCAGGTGGTATTTACGGTATTGATCCGAAAGAATGTGAACAGGAAACTCCGAACACCCAGGCATCAGTATTCAAATATGCTGATGGTACTATTCTTGAATTCGAAACAAGAGGACGTTATACGAATGCAGAATCAAGTATGAATATCCAGATAGGTAATATGTTCCTCGGAACAGACGGATATGTTGAAATAAATGGCGGACAGTGGAAAGCTTTCAGAAAACGCGAAAAAGAACCGTTTGCAGGATCTAATGTTGGAGAAAGACCCACCGATCTGATGAAAGCGCCCGGTGGGGGCAGCCATTATGTTAATTTCCTCGATGCCATCCGTGCAGGAAATAATGAAACACTTAATTGCGATATCCTCGACGGATATATGTCCTCAGTTCTTCCTGCCCTTGCAAATATTTCATATCGTCTGGGAAGAGAACTTACCTTTGATGGTGCAAACGAAAAATTTGTTAAGGACAAGGCTGCCGACAAGATGCTTACAACTGTGTATAGAAAACCTTATGTTGTTCCCGAAGTAGTTTAAAAAGTTTAAATTCTTTACAAAACCTTCGTGTCTTTTGTGAAATACTTTGTGTTAATTATGGTTAATATTAAGTGTTTGTTAACCACAAAGGTATGTAGAGTAAATCACAAAGGTACACGAAAGAAAAACTGATTAATAATTCTTTTCATTATTTATATTAATTGCTATTTCTTGTGTTATGAAAAATTTTTCAGTTAAATCATTAATATTTCTGCTATTTATTCTGGCAGCTTTCAGATGCGGGGTATCCAAAGTCTCGCAGGATGATAACAGCTCCAGGATCAGCCTTGTAAAGAATGAAACAGAGAGGAAGGTTGATGTACTGGTAGGAGGGAAGCTCTTTACCTCTTACCGCTGGCCGGTGAATGTGTATAAACCTATTCTCTGGCCTGTGACAACATCTGCCGGGACAGAGATCACACGCGGGTTTCCTCTTAATCCAAAGGAAGGTGAAAGGAATGACCATATTCACCAGGTCGGGATATGGCTGAATTATGGAAAGGTGAACGGTCTGGATTTCTGGGGTAATGGTCATCGCGGAGTTAAAGAACCCAATGGTGGAGAGATAAAGCATGTTTCTATTGAAAAAATGACAGAAGGAAATGGAGAGGCTGTCATGATAACGAATGAAAGCTGGCTCGATCCGGCAGGAGTTCAACTTCTTGCAGAAAGAACCGAATTTCATTTCATTGCTAAAGGTTCGCTGCGGATAATTGACAGGCTTACAACTCTTAAAGCAGGGTCAACAGCTGTTAAATTTGAAGATACCAAAGAGGGTATGTTCGGTATAAGAGTTGCCCGCCAGCTTGAATTACCATCAGATGACATGGTTTCACTTCTGAAGGCTGATGGTACTCTTTCTTCTCAGAAAGTAAAAGCAAGCGATGGAGCTACCGGTAATTACAGAAGCAGCGAAGGTATACTCGGAAGTGAAGTATGGGGAACAAGAGCAAAATGGATGGATCTATACGGAAATATAGGTACCGAAAAGATATCTGTCGTTGTTTGTGACCATCCCGCAAATCAGAGCTATCCAACTTACTGGCATGCCCGTGGATATGGATTGTTTGCAGCCAATCCCCTTGGCTGGATCGATTTTACAAATAAAAAGGAAAAACTCGATTTTACTTTGCAACCCGGACAGTCTACAACATTCAGGTACAGGGTGATAATCAGCTCCGGAATGCATCTGACTGATGAGGAGATAAATAAACTGGCGGAAGAGTTTGCAGTAAAGTATTAGATAGATAAAATGAGATTTTATTCCCTCCTGTTCCGGGGAGTAAAGTTGAAGAGATAATATTTGCAAAGGAGTGATTACCTGAAGCCTTCCCAAGATTGAGAGAGGTTGGATGGTAATTAGTTGTAATTTAAATAATTATTATATAACACTAAAACTATGAAAAACGAGCTGTCCCGACGTCAGTTTATTCAGAGAACGCTTGGAGCAGGAGTAGCTCTGGCTGCATTTAATTCCCTGCCCATGGACCGTAAAAGTCCGAAAGGGCTTCAGATGGGTCTGGTTACCTATATGTGGGGAGCAAAATGGGATCTTCCCACACTGATATCCAATTGCGAGAAATCAGGATTGCTTGGTGTTGAACTGAGAACCCAGCATGCACATAATGTAGAAATCAATCTGACAGCCGCCCAGCGTGCTGAAGTTAAAAAACGCTTTGCCGACAGTCCGGTAACCTGTGTCGGTTACGGATCTAACTACGAATTCCACAGTCCCGATCCTGCTAAGCTCCGGGAGAATATTGAAGAAGCCAAAGAGTATGTCAAACTTTGTAAGGATATAGGTGCTACAGGTCTGAAAGTTAAACCAAATACCCTTCCGAAAGAAGTGGCCAGGGAAAAAACTATAGCTCAGATAGCACAATCACTCAATGAACTTGGTAAATTTGCAAAGGATTATGGTCAGCTTATCAGGGTTGAATGTCATGGACCCATCACCCAGGAAATACCCAATATGAAAGCCATATTTGAGCAGGTAACCGAAAAGAATGTCGTTATGTGCTGGAACAGTAATAATGTTGATCTCAATCCTCCGGGGCTGGAAGCCAATTTCAATTCAGTAAAACAATGGATAGGAGATACCACTCATATCAGGGGAATCAATATAAGTGATTATCCTTATGATCAGTTGTTCAGGTTACTGCATGGAATTAAATATAACGGCTGGATCCTTGTTGAAGCTACCACACCCTATACCGATCCTGTCGTTGTAATGAAGGAACAGGTGACGCTGTTTAATGATATTATGACAAGAATAAAGGGGTGATTCTTGGAAATTAAACAGGAAACTGTATCCCACATCCGGATAACTGAATTTGAATAAGCCCCTGTGAAAACCGGGGGAAGGAAATTGTCATTTACTTAAATCACTGCTTCATCTAATAATACCACCAGTTTGTCAAATAAAATTACATTTTTATTACAAAATGTATAAATTAGGTGTTGTATTCAATAAGAGGCTGAACTTTTAATACACTTTCTATTCTTCCCTGGATATAAACGGGAGGAAATTGATCCATAGATTTTACTAATGCAATATGTTAGCCTCTGACAGGAAATCTGGTATTGTTGGTCGCTCTTAACATGTGACCGACGAGGCGTGAGCATACCTGATTGTGAGATTCTGATCTGCTTGAATAATTTTTACAAGGAAACAAAATGAAAAACCTTCGCAGGATTTTACTGTTAGTGATAACACTGCTGGGAACTGAATATCTGACAGGCCAGGAACCGGGATGGTCAGTTAATCCGGACGATTACAAGTATAGCTGCTATATAATATCCGAAGTTTATCTGGGTAATGAATTTGTTAAAGCCGGTACCCTGGGTGCCTTTGTTGGTACAGAATGCAGAGGTGTTGCTGAGGCGACAATTATCAGTGAAAGGGCTGTTTTCTTTCTTACCTGTTACAGTGATCTTGTGATCGGGGAGACATTGCAATTCAGGTATTATGATCCGGTCGGTGATGATGAATATGAAGTAAACGAGACTATTCCTTTTGAATCTGAGAGGACTTATGGCAGTTCTGAAATTCCTTACCAGTTTCATATTAAAGTTAATACTGCTCCGGTTGTAGAAAATATACCCGATCAGACTGTTCCCGAAGGTGAAACTTTTACCACTATTGCACTTGATGATTTTGTTGTGGATGCCGAAAGCCCTGATGCTGATATAACATGGAGTTATTCGGGTAATTCTGCATTAATTGTATCTGTCGTTAACAGGATAGCTACCATTGATATTCCGGATGCTGATTGGAACGGTTCGGAAACGATAATATTCACGGCTACTGATCCGGAAGGATTGTCGGGCAGTGATACTGCAACATTCACTGTAACACCGGTCAATGATGCACCTGTAGTGGGTGATATACCCGATCAGACAATAGCTGAAGGTGAAATATTTGAGCCCATAGTACTGGATGATTATGTGACTGATGTTGATAATACAAATGCAGAGATAAGCTGGTCATATTCCGGAAATGTTGCACTTGCTGTATCAATTGTTTCGGGAATAGCAACCATAACACCACTGGATATCAACTGGAATGGAACAGAAACAATTACTTTCATAGCTACGGACCCGGGATTACTTTTCGATTCCGACTCAGCTGTATTCACAGTCACAGCGGTAAATGATCCGCCGGTACTTGCAGATATTGAAACAACACCTCTTGATTACACCGAAAATGCAGCTGCAACCATAATAACAAATACTATTACCGTAACTGATGTTGATGACACCAATTTAGAATCTGCTGTAATTTCAATATCAGATAATTACCAGAGCGAACAGGATATTCTGTCCTTTACAGATGCAAACGGAATATTCGGTACCTGGGTTGAAGCCACAGGGATACTGACACTTAACGGATCAGCATCTCTTGCTGATTATCAGATGGCACTCAGAAGTATAAGGTATTTCAACAATAGTGATAATCCGTCAACTCTTACAAGAACAATATCATTCACTGTTCATGATGGCACTGACGCTGGTTTACCAATAACACGGCAGATATCAGTGACTGCTGTTAATGATGTGCCTGTTGCTGATTCAGTCGCCTTTGAAGGAACTATGATAAGTGACAGCACTCTTACAGGGAGTTATATATATAGCGATGCTGAAGGAGATCCGGAAGGTACAAGTGTGTTCGCATGGTACAGGGCAGATAATGCATCCGGACTGAATGAAATTGCCATTCCGGATGCAATAGCCAGGACATATACCCTGACAACTGCAGATGCAGGAAAATATATCAGTTTCCAGGTGACTCCGGTAGCCGCATCAGGTAACAGTCCCGGTATT
>CAZPMM010000190.1:0-5086 GCA_964587405.1 uncultured Rikenellaceae bacterium | reverse complement strand
AATACAAGATCGGGTGTAACAACTTATTATAAGGGAA
The DNA here is from genome assembly GCA_964587405.1 of uncultured Rikenellaceae bacterium. Lineage (GTDB taxonomy): Bacteria > Bacteroidota > Bacteroidia > Bacteroidales > VadinHA17 > LD21. The sequence goes on along the minus strand of CAZPMM010000190.1, from coordinate 5,049 downwards.
ACTCCAAAATACTTAGTGATACTGTTGTAGCTGTTGCTGTCGGAAAAGGAGCTCTCAGGTGGTTTGGTACAAATAGGGGTGTTTCAGCTTTTCTTAACAATAAATGGCTTGATTATTCTTATCAGAAACAATATCCAGAATCGCTTTTCCAGGATTTCCCGATTACAGCAATGGCAACAACAACCGGCGGAGATTCACTATATGTAGCAACCAAAGGAGCAGGAGTTGCAAGAGTTTTTAAAGATAAGGTTGATGCCATTTCCGGAGCTTCAGAATATGCAATTTGGGGTCCGATAGAAATGCCTTCAGACAATGTTTACAGCATCTGTATCACTCCGGATGGGACGCAATGGTTCGGAACTGACCTGGGTATTGCACGTCATATCGGAGATCAGACACTTGAAAACTGGACCATTTTCACCACAGATGACGGACTGGTGGATAATTTTGTACAATGCATAACATATGATAACGAAGGATCAATCTGGTTTGGCACTAAAGGTGGCATCTCGGTCCTTAAAGGTGAAGAATGGAGATCCATAACAACGGAGAATGGACTGATGAGCAATAATATCCAGTGCATCACTATCGATAAACAGGGAATTATCTGGTGTGGAACAAATACGGGAGTTATCAGCATAAACAACGGGTTAATTACAAACTTCAAATAATGAGCAAATCATTAAAAGCATTCCACCGGGAGTTGACGGCAAATATGCCATTCAGGTTCCGGATAATCAGGCTGTGCCTGCCTTTTCCTTTGTAGGTTTTGCTGCACTGAAAATAATAACCGGAGATCAGAGTACCCTTAATGTTACTCTTGCCGAAAGTATTATGCAGATGGAAGAAATCGTTGTTGCCGCTCTCGGTATTAAACGACAGACTAAGGCATTAAGTAATGGTGGCAAGGACCCCGGTGATGCACTGACCACACTTGATCCGAATGATATTGAAACCATAAGCATACTTTTAACATATTTAATTAATACCTGATAAAGATCGAAACATATGATTAAGAAAACACTTGTTTTATTAGTATTTATTCTGGCAACAATCATGACGTATGGTCAAAGCGTTGCAGCATCTTCTGAATATATCAAAGCACTTACCACCGACTGGAAAGGCGAACGTTTCGCCGATGGCAGACCAAAAGTATCAGATGAAATGCTTAACAGACTGAAAAATATTTCTATCGAAGAAGCCTGGGGATTCTTACGCAACCGTGGATATCTCAATCAGTTTGAAAATAACTGGTACATTATTAATCCTGATGAGGCTATGACAGGACGCGTTGTAACTGCACAATATATACCCATGAGACCCGATCTGGAAAAATATATAAGAGATTTGGGCAAAGCAGAAGGAAGAACTCAGCAAGGAGGTACAAATTCCTGGCCTATCGATATGCTTGTTGAAGGAGATGTATATGTTGCAGACAGCTATGGAAAAATTGCAGATGGTACACTTATAGGCGATAATCTTGGAAATTCTATCTACTCAAAGACCAAAAGAGGTGTTATTTTCAACGGTTCTGTCAGAGATGCTGAGGGACTGAGTGAAATAAAAGGCTTTAACGGATGGGTCAAAGGGCATGATCCGTCCGCTATAACACAAATGAGTCTTCTTTCGATCAATAACCCTATAAGAATTGGTAATGCCGTTGTTTTCCCCGGAGATGCCGTTCTGGCCAAAAAATACGGAGTTATTTTCATTCCTTCTCATCTCGTGGATGATCTGGTGATCAATGCTGAAGTAACAGCTTTGCGCGATGAATTTGGTCATCAGCGGTTGAAAGAAGGCCGTTACAAACCAGGGCAGATAGATAGCCGGTGGACAGAAGATATAAAAAATGATTTCATGAACTGGCTGAAAAACTATCAGGGGAAGCTTCCGATGACTAAAACTGAACTGGATAATTATTTCAAAGACAGGAACTGGTAGTTAGTGCAGGATACAGGTTGCGTAGTGAACACAGAGTTCAGAGGAGAGAGCATGCCTCAGCCGGAAATCCATAGCTGTTTGCCTGAAGAAGCTCATTGCTGCTCAGCGAAAACAAAAGTAATTAAATGTGAAACAATAAATCTGGATGTCGATGAAACCCACATCCCGCGGGATAAACACGTATGTATATAATTTTCAAACATGTGGGTTCCCCCGCTTGAGCGGGACAGGCATCATACCGTTAAAATCAAAATTATTTACTGATGAAAAAAATAATAGCACAACTTAAAGAGGAGAACAAAAAGCTTGAAATGGCTGAAGCCAAGGCCATACAAGCGGAAACAGAAAATCCGGCAACAAGTAACAGCCGGCGTAATTTCCTGAAAAAAACAGCACTGGGAGGAATAGCTCTAGGTGGATTAATGTCCCTTTCAATTGAAGACACTATAGCCCAGACAACACAAAAGGTAAGCAGAGCTTCCAGTCCTTCTGATCTTAAAATAACCGATATGCGTTATGCCACTATCATGAACAAGCATATTATCAGGATTGACACAAACCAGGGCATTTACGGACTGGGTGAAGTAAGGGACGGTGCCGATGTCAGGTATGCTCTTTTTCTCAAGAGCAGGATACTTGGACTGAATCCCTGTAACGTAGAGATGCTATTCAAAATAATCAGGCAATATGGTTATCATGGCCGTCAGGGTGGAGGTGTATGTGCAGTGGAAATGGCTCTCTGGGATCTTACCGGCAAAGCCTATAATGTTCCTGCCTGGCAGCTTCTGGGCGGAAGATACAGAGATAAGATAAGAATGTATGCCGACACTCCCGGTGCTGACGATCCGCTAAAATTTTCTGAAGTAATGAAAAGAAGAGTTCAGGAACAGGGATTTACATGGCTTAAAATGGATCTGGGTATTCATGTAGTATCAAAAATTCCGGATGCTTTAGTAAATTCAAAATTCTGGGACGGAGCTATAGGCCAGTATGACCTCAAAACATATATGGGTTACGGAAACACATTGCATCCTTTCACCCAGGTGCAGATAACCGACAAAGGTCTCGCGGGTCTGGCAGAATATGTAGAGAAAGTAAGGGATGGTGTTGGTTATGAAATACCCCTTTGTGCAGACCATTTCGGACATTTTGACGTCAATAATTCTATCCGTTTCGGAAGAGCTATGGAGAAATACAGGCTTGCCTGGCTTGAAGATATGGTACCCTGGTTTGATGTTGTGAATAATAAAGTACTTTCTGATGCACTGGAAACACCAATACTGACCGGTGAAGATATCTATTGCCTCAGGGATGGCTTCAAGCCCCTGATTGATGCGAGAGCTGTGGATATCATTCATCCTGACATCGGAACTTCAGGTGGTTTGCTTGAAACCAAAAGAATAGGTGATTATGCTGAAGAAAATCATGTGGCCATGGCTATGCATATGGCAGGATCTCCCGTATGCTTAATGGCAAGTATTCATTGTGCCGCCGCAACTCAGAATTTCCTTGCACTTGAGCATCACAGTGTGGATGTACCATATTACAATAACCTTGTAAAAATGACTGGATCCAAACCAATGTTTGAAAATGGATTTGCAAATGTCCCTCTTGATGCCCCGGGTCTGGGTATTGAACTTAATGAGGAAGAATGCAAGAAACACATGCACAAGGATGCGGGATGGTTTCAACCTACTCCCGAATGGAATCAGAAAAGATCACATGACAGATTGTGGAGCTGATAAGATCACTTGAATAAGTGCTTTTTACAGATAGCTATTAACCGCAAAGCACGAAAAAAAACTTCCTTCGCAATAACAATGGAAGGTAGTTATTCACAAAGTATGCAAAAGGAAAACTCTTGATATAAACTTTAGTCTTCAGTCTTTTGTCTTTTATTTTTTATCTCTTCCTTATCTGCGTTTTCCGCTTCCTCCTTAATCGGTTTTCCTCTCCACCAGTTCGCAAGGACTGATCCGGTGATATTCATCAGAGGTCCGAAAATAGCCGGAGCCAGACCGACAGTGGCAGCTTTGCCCATTTGGATGGCCAGACCCGATGCAAGACCTCCGTTTTGCATACCAACCTCAAAAGCTATGGTCCGCCTATCTCTTTCCGGCATTCCGACAAGCCAAGAAAGACCATATCCTAAAGTATATCCTGTAAGATTATGCAGGAGACTGGTAATAATAAGTAATCCGCCGACAGTAAGAAGGTTATCACGACCCGAAGCTGTAATTACAGTTACAATAGCTGCAATTCCCACCATAGAAACCATTGAAAGAATTTTTTCCAGAATTTTATAATCACCTTTGGTATATCTGGCAAAAATAAATGCACCAATCATCGGCAGGAAGAAAAACCAACCCATCGATTTGGCAAACTGAACAAGCACCTGGGAAAAGTTGTAATCCTTCACTTTTATGTATACCAGGGTTGTGAGCATAATAACTATAGTGTAAGATATCAGCTGAATGACCTTTGATCGATTGTCTGTTCCTTTTTTTACAAAAAGATTAAAAATAAAACCAGCAACAATAGGAAGAATTATCATATTTAAGATATCCAGCATCATACTCCAGAAACTTACTTCAATGAACTGGCCCCCCAGCCATTTCATAAGCGTAGGAGTGACAAGCGGAGCCAGCATAGTTGAAATGGCGCCAACGGTTACGGCAAGTGCAAGATTCGCCTTTGCCAGAAATGACATAACGTTTGAAGCGAGACCGCTTGGTACCGTTCCAATAAGTATTATTCCTGCTGCGATTTCCGGAGGAAAGGAAAATATCTTAGCTATTGAGAATCCAATAAAGGGCATTATGATATAATGAGAAATCACTCCGATCAGGACACCTTTTGGCATTTTAATAACCCCGGCAAAATCGGCAAAGCTCATCTGTGACCCCATGCCGAACATTATAATTTGCAGCAATGGTACTATCAGACTTTTAAATTGAAAATTCCCGATCGAAATAAAATACTGAGGGTAGAACATCGAAGCAGTAACCGCGGTAAATATCCAGAGAGTATAGGAAAAACCCTTTAGCTTCTGGTAACCCCTGACACCAGTTGCAAGCCCTATAAAGGCTCCAACAAGCAAAATTCCAG
>CAZPMM010000189.1:0-5116 GCA_964587405.1 uncultured Rikenellaceae bacterium | reverse complement strand
TTTCAATAACTGCAGGATCTTTGTCATCAGGCCTTCCGGATAATTCAGCCCTTGCAATTAGCCGTCTCACAAGCTCATCGTGATCAACCTCAAGAACCAGCATCGAATCTATCTTCATCTTCCTGTCATTGAGCATTTTTTCAAGTGCTATTGTCTGTGCTACAGTCCTTGGAAAACCATCAAAAAGAAAGCCGGCAACATCTTTAGCACCGTCAATCTTTTTAGCAATCATTTCTATTACCACTTCGTCAGGTACAAGTTCACCCGTCTCCATAATTGAACTCATTTTCTTTCCCAATTCAGTCCCTGAAGAGATTTCAGCTCTGAGCATATCTCCCGTTGAAAGATGGGCTAAATTGAATTTTTTTGCCAATTGAACTGACTGTGTACCCTTACCGGATCCCGGAGGACCAAAAATCAAAAAATTTACCATAAGAATTAATGTTTAATTTACTAATGTATAAATGGAGGTCAGATTACGGCCATATCCGTCATAATCAAGGCCGAAACCAACAACAAAGTCATTTGATATCCTGAAACCTGTATAATCTATCAGAATATTCTTTGTATAGGCTTCAGGTTTAAAAAGCAGGGTTGCAATCCTGATCGAACCTGCACCTCTGAGGATTATTTCATGAACAATATTTTCCAGAGTCTGTCCGCTGTCAACAATATCTTCAAGAATTACAACATCCTTTCCCTTCAGATCTTCGGCAAGACCAATAAGCTGGCTAACGGACCCGGTTGATTTGGCCCCTCTGTAGGATGCGATTTTTACAAATGAGATCCGCACATTCAGGTTGATCCTTCTGAATATCTCGGAAGCAAACATAAATGCTCCGTTCAGAATTCCGAGAAAAATTATATCTTTTCCCGCAAGGTCGCGATTCATTTCTTCTGCCATTTCATCTGTCCTTCTGTTTATTACGTCGGCAGGAATTGATTCTCTGAATTTTTTGTCCAGAATAATTATTTCTTTCATTTCGTGTTTTAGTTATCCGGGGATGCTGCGAAAATATGAAAATATTAACTTATTTTTGTCCTTATCAGTAAGTTAAATTACAATTATATTATGGAACCTGCTGTAAGTATAATAATGGGAAGCGTCTCAGACATGGCTGTGATGGAGAAAACAGCACAGATATTGAATGATTTTAAGATCCCTTTTGAAATAAATGCACTTTCTGCTCACCGGACTCCTGAAGAAGTTGAAAAATTTGCAAAAAATGCTGCAGGAAGGGGTATAAAAGTGATCATTGCAGCAGCAGGAATGGCAGCTCATCTTCCTGGAGTAATTGCCGCAATGACACCTTTACCTGTAATTGGAGTTCCCATAAATGCTTCACTTAACGGCCTTGATTCGATATTTTCCATTCTTCAGATGCCTCCTGGTGTACCCGTTGCAACCGTAGGCGTAAATGCAGCCATGAATGCCGGAATACTTGCCGCACAAATCATAGGCACTGGTAATGAGGAACTTATGAAAGACGTCATTAAGTTCAAGGAAAATCTGAAAAAAAAGATCGTGGATGCAAATGAGGAAATGAAAAAAATCAATTTTTTTTATAAAACAAACTGATTTTTTCCTATATTGGTGTTTTATATTGAAACATCTTGTTCTCGCTGCGCAAGATATCTGTTTGCTTACTTGTCATTTTCCTTAGCCTGACTGCCAGCGGTAATAATCCTTATCATTTTGCACCCGGAGCAGCAGGAACAGGAAGGGGATCTGTATGCATTATGAAACCGGAATTCTGGTCATCATTCAGGAATCCTGCATTATTGTCATCATTTCCCGCAACAGCAGCAGGATTCAATTACGAAAACAGGTTCAATATCAGTGAACTTGGTTCACGTACTGCAGGATTGATCGTTCCTGCAGGACAGCAGGCTCTGGGTATGATCTATTCACATTTCGGCTTTACTCATTTCAACAGACAGGCAATTGGTATTGCATGCTGTACAGATCTTTATGAATCACTTTCAGCAGGTGTTCAGATTGACTATTTCCTCGAAAAAACAAGCGGGGAATATGATAATGTGCAGTCTCTGACATTTGAAGGTGGTTTATTCATAAGACCTTCTGAGAATATCTCTGTGGGAATACATATTTTCAATCCTGTCCCAAATTCAATTCGCAAAAGAATTCTACCCTCATCTCTCAGAGCAGGAGCCGGAATAAAGCTTAATGAAAATCTGTTTGCAGGCGCTGAAGCAGAAATGTCTGCTGAAAATAAACTGCTCGTGAGATGCGGTTTTGAATATGAGGCTGTTAGTAATTTTCTTCTAAGGGGAGGTTTCAGTAGTGAAAATTCTTCATTCTCTTTTGGTCTGGGGTATGAATTTAATTTTATGAGTATTGATATGGGCTTTGCAACTCATGAGAGATTAGGCATAACATCTTGTTTTTCAATAATTTTTAAATTAAAAAGAATGTTATGAAGAATTTACATAAGGAACACTGAGAAGACACAGAGATACTCTTAGAAGAATAGAGAAAACCTGTGTAAACTCTGTGGAACTGATAGCTAAATGAAATTACACTTTATCATATTAATCCAGATCTTAACAGAGATTTCTTTAAATCTGTATAGCCAGGAAATCCGGCAAAGTGATATTACTGATATTGCCGAAGAATTAATAGTAGATGAATCTGATCCGGAAGCAGCGGTGAACTTCCTCGAACGGCTTCATGAACTTTCTGAAAACCCTGTAAAGATTAATACTGCCAATGAAACAGAATTATCCCGTCTGTTTTTTCTTACTGATTTTCAGATTAATTCGTTGGCTGATCATGTAAAATCAACGGGAATGATCCTTTCTGTGTATGAAATTGCATCAATTTCCGGTTTTGACAGACGCACAGCAGAGATAATGAAGCCATTTATAACTCTTTCAAGCCCAGGATTCGAAAGTAAGTCAAAAATCATGATCCGGAACAGACTTCTGAGTAATTTCATAATCCGGTCTGACGGAGAAAGTGATCAGTATCGTGGTTCACCATGGAAAATACTGACAAAATATAAAATTGATGGCGGACCTTTTGGTGCAGGATTTACTGTCGAAAAGGATCCGGGAGAAAAAATAATCTCAGGATCACCTCCTCTTCCGGATTTTCTGTCAGGATATGTTGAATACTCAGGCAAACGTCTGCTGAAAAAAGTGATAGCCGGTGATTTCTCTGTTAAATTTGGTCAGGGAACGGCAATTAATAATGGCATACATACAGGGTTACCACTGACGGCGACAGGGTATTTCCCTTCCAAAAACGATATTAAAGCTTATACCTCAACAGACGAAAACAATTATTTCAGGGGTATTGCGGCAGGAATATCAGCTGTTAAATCTGATCTTCTGATATTTATCTCACATAACCGTATCGACGCAACAATAGGAGCTTCAGACGACTCATCAGAAGTATTCATTACAAGATTATATAAAACAGGATTACACAATACATCTTCTGCCCTTCTTAAAAAAGATGCTGTAGCTGAAACAGCATACGGAGCGAATTTCAGTCTGAATATGAATCATGTGACACTTGGAATGAACTGGTCTGGAAGCAGCCTTTCATTACCTATAAAAAATGTACTTGCTGACCCTGAAAGGATATTTGATCTTAGCGGAAGGAGCATGGATATATTATCGACATACTATACAGCCACAACAGGCAGATCTTTACTTTTTGGCGAATTTTCATTCGCAGGAAAAAGCCGTTTTGCCCTGGTACAGGGATTTTCTCTTCGTCCTTCGGGCAGACTGACAATAAACGGCCTTTACAGAAATTATTCACCTGGCTATGGAGGATTGCATAGCCGGGGACCGGGCAACAGTGCATCGGGTTGTAATGAAAAGGGAATACTTGGGAATTTTACTTTTGAAGTTGCCAGAAACCTTTTTTTAAGTTCCGGATATGACTTTTGCCGTTATCCATGGCTGAAGTACAGAACAAGTTACCCGTCAGTATCGAAAAGATATGAAGTTAAACTAAAATATTTAAAGTCTGATAAAACGAATATTGAGTTATCATATTACCACAGAGTTACAATGAATGATGATTATACCGAACAGGGCATTGCCCGCAGAAAAACAACTTCATCCGGAACATTAAGAGCATCCGTCCGGTATTCACCTAACAAGGCATTGTCACTGAATTGCAGAATTGATTATAAATCGGTAAAAGAATCAGGAAGCAAGGGTTGGCTCATGTCTCAGGATGTTATATACAAGTCTGTTAATCTCCCCCTGACATTGTGGTATCGTTATTGTATATTCAAAACAGGGGACTGGGATTCCAGGATTTATATCTATGAGAATGATCTGCTATACAGTTTCAGTATTCCGGCATTTTCACAGGATGGTACCAGATCGTATATAATGGCAGCATGGCGTTTTACTGACTTTGCCGAATTCAGGGCAAAATATTCTCTTACTTCAATGGACAAGAATATTATACCTGAATACCGTAATGAACTCAGAATGCAATTAAGGGTATGGTTTTAAATATCTTTCTACAGATCGTAAAGCATCCGGAGGGCTTTTTTTACGATCATATCTGAAGATCCGATAGCAAATTTTGTAGATTCAACCTCATATCCTCCCTCCTTATAAAGATGGGCTGGAACCAGATAACCACTCGCACCGTTACAATGAGATATAACGAAAGTATTTTTAAAAGGCGAGCCTGATTTGATTTCCAAACCTATTTCCGTAAGCATTTCCACATTGAATCCAATGAATGCAATATCCTTACCGATACGTGCTGCTGTTATATGAACAGGTACAGTTGATGGCTGATCTGGCAATGTATTGGCATTCTCTGCTATTTTTCGAGGACATTCAAGTACCGTATAATCTGTAGCGATATCTCCTGCCAGATTCATATCCTGAATTTTGCGGAATACATGGACGACTTCCTCCCCAAGAAGGGTACCAAGAAGTACAGGCTCAGGTATCCATCCGGGTTCATTACTGAATTCGGGAAGGACTCTGTACCAGGGATCTATATTTCCCGATGCCCCTGTAAATACAGGAGCAATGACATTTTTTCCGAGAATTTTTTCGACAAACTGTGCCGACAAACCCAGTACGTCACCACTTATTAACATATTCCGTG
>CAZPMM010000188.1:0-5128 GCA_964587405.1 uncultured Rikenellaceae bacterium | reverse complement strand
AGAAACCTGGTTCAGCGCGGAAAGCAGCCGGGGAAAAACTTGAAAAAACCGAACAGAAAAAGCTGAATGCAGGATTTGAACTTGGTAACAAGTTAATGGCTGATAATATTAATTTCATGATACTCACTGCATCGGGCTCCGATGAAATAAAGAAATATAACAATAACAGCACTGTTTGCAACGTCGACGAAATAACACTAAAGACAATGGTAAGATCCGATCCGGGATACATGCTGTTAAGAAAGGGTACCATCCTTGGAAAATGGTCATGGACTGACATCCCTTCTTATGAAGATCTTGAAAGAAAATATTTTAATAAATAATTATTTTAACTTAATACTATTTCAAATGAGAAAAAAAATTGTTGCCGGAAACTGGAAAATGAACATGAATTATGAAGAAGGAATTGCATTTGCAAAATCGCTCGATCAGTATTTCAGTGACAAACCTCCGGTTAAATCTGATGTGATAATCTGTACACCGTATATACATCTCGCAGGCATTTCTCAGGTTCTCAAAAGCGGGAATATTGCACTTGGAGCACAGAATTGTGCATCGGAAGCATCAGGAGCATTTACCGGAGAAGTTTCTTCTTATATGTTAAAGAGTACAGGTGTTGAATACGTTATTATAGGACACTCTGAAAGAAGAACATATTATGGTGAAGATGACAAAATACTGAATAAAAAAACTGTCCTTGCTCTTAAAAGCGGACTGAAAGTGATCTTTTGTTGTGGCGAAGTAAAAGAACAAAGGGAAAAAGGAACACACTTTATTATCGTCAAAAGGCAGATTGAAGAAGGTTTATTTCCACTCGATGAAGAAGCAATGAAAAAAATAATTATTGCTTACGAACCTGTCTGGGCAATAGGTACAGGACTTACAGCCACCCCGGAGCAGGCACAGGAAATGCACAATTATATCCGCAATCTGATCAGAGAAAAATACGGAAGCATGATTGCTGATAATATGTCTATCCTCTACGGAGGAAGCTGTAAACCATCGAATGCATCGGAAATATTCTCCAAACCTGATGTTGATGGCGGACTGATTGGTGGTGCATCACTGAAGAAGGATGATTTTGTTGCAATAGTTGAAGCAATACAATAAGTTTTATTCTGTTTTGTTGTTGGATATAATAAGCGCGAAGGAAATTCTGCGATAATGTTAAGAAAACTGGTCATAATTATCCTCATTCTTCGGATCTTTTTACCCGAAAATCTGTCAGCACAGCTCATTTCCCCATTCAGGGGCGATCCGTCAAGATATAAGGATGAGTTAACCTCCTTTATGGGACCCAACCTGAAAGAGAATCACAAATCAGAACTGAGCCTCTTTTTAGAAAACTGGGAAAACCGGAAATTTCAGGTAGAGGACATGACCAGAATAATTGATGTTTCCAGCCAGTTTTACGGCCGCTCAATGCGACCCGTCCCGCATATGTTCAATTTCCTGGTCACTCTGAATACCTATATCAGGGTCAGTGACGACAAGAATTTTTTAAGTCACTGGCTAAGAGGTCTTAGTGAGATTGTTTTTGATCCCAGAATACCTGTTGAAAGTATAAACAAGTATATTAAGGACACCGAACTTATGCTGACGGTGAATGTCCTATCGGAAAGCACCACCATCAAATGGAAAGTAAAAGAAGTTCCTCTTCAGTTCCGGCACGATACAGTATTTAAGGCAATCCTGACAAATGCAACACTGACATGCTATTATCAGAAGGACAGCACGGAAATATACAATGTTTACGGTTCATATTATCCTGAAAAACAGGAATTTCATGGCATAAAAGGGATAATAACCTGGGAAAAAGCCGGATATCCGAGAGAAGATGTTTTTGCAGAAATCAAAAATTTTGTAATCAGCACTGCCAAAGATAATTTTACCGTAGATTCAGCGCTTCTTCACCATAAAACATATTTTAAAAGCCCGATATACGGATTACTGTCTGATAAGGCCATATCATACAAGAACAAAGAAAATGCCGGTTTTCCGCGTTTTGAAACATATACAAAGCAGTTCATGCTTAAAAATCTTTATAAAGAGATTGATTACCAGGGAGGACTGGCTTTTGAGGGTGCTACAGTAATTGGCAGGGGCGGAAATAATCTGCCTGCAAAACTTATTGTTTACAAAAACGATACCCTGAGAATTACAATCAAAACACCTGAATTCATATTCACTAAGGCAGGGCTGACAAGTCCTGAAACTTTAATGGCATTGTATCTTGAAAAAGATTCGATCTTTCATTCGAATCTTTCCTTTTCATATAATGCTGATCAACATCAGATAAATTTTTTCAGAAGCAATAATCCGATCTCAAAAAGTCCGTGTTTCAATTCTTTTCATATGCTCGACATGTACTTTGAGTACCTTTCGTGGAACCTGAACGAACCCAGGATAATTCTTTCGCGTTCAAGAGGCTCTTCAATAGGAAAGGCAGTATTTGAGTCTGCATCCTTCTTTGACTCAGGATTGTTCATGGAAATGGCTGGGCTGGATGAATATCATCCTTTGATGATACTGAAGAAATTTGCAGAATGGTATTATTCGGAAACATTCCCGGTTGAAGAATTTGCTAAATGGATCAAAAGGCCGGTTGAAGCAGTAACCGGATTATGTATAGATCTTGCCAACAGGGGGTTTATTTTCTATGACAGGATCTATAATGAGGTTACTCTTAAAAAGAAAGTGAATGATTTTCTAACCGCTTATGCAAAGAAAAAAGACTATGATATCTTACGTTTCGACAGTGAGACCAGAGCACCGGTGGATAACGCGGTTCTTAACATAAATGACCTTCAGATGACTATTAATGGTGTATCAAATGTTCATCTGAGTGATTCCCAGAAAGTAGCAATATTCCCGTATAATCACCAACTTACTTTAGGAAAGAACAGGGATATGTATTTTGATGGTGTAGTAGTTGCCGGTTTGTTTACAATATTCGGTCACGATTTCAGGTTCAGTTACGATACCTTTAAGATCAATCTGGCAAAGATTGATTCCATAAGAATTGCTGTTGAGGTTGATGAAAAAGACGCTTACGGGAATCCGATGATAAAAGCTATGGATAACCTTCTTGAACTGACAAATGCCGATCTTTTCATAGATGATCCTAATAATAAATCGGGACTGAAAAACCTTACCCAGTATCCAATGGTCGGTGTAAAAAAGGATTCTTATATCTTTTATGATCAAATTCCCGGTCTTGAAGGTATCTATCCAAGGAAAGACTTCTATTTCAGGATATTTCCGTTCATTTACGAGAACATTGATCATTTTAAAATTGAGACAATTAACCTTCCTGGTGAATTCATAGGCGGAAATATCATCAAACCAATGAAGGAAAACCTGGTTGTCAAGGACAGCAGTTTGCTGGGTTTCGATATGATTATACCCGATGAAGGGATAGAGCTTTATGGAGGGAAAGGAGTATTGTATGACAGTATAAGCATGGGAAGCAAAGGCCTCAGGGGAAAAGGTATCATAAAACATCTTACTTCCACAATAACATCGGAACAGTTTTACCTCTTCCCCGATTCGGCAATTACCATGGCGAGCTCTTTCATTATGACAAAAGATACTACCGGCCACCTCCCATCCCTTGAAAGCAGAGATGTTGCTATTAAATGGCTCATACCGGGTGATGAAATGCTTGCAAAGAACAGCAAGGGTAAAAACTTCAGAATGTTTGATAACGGAACCGAGCTGGATGGGAACATTGCATTCACTGCTGAATCAATGAAAGGTGGAGGGATAGTGAATACAATGGAATCAAGGATGACATCAGATGATTTTTCCTTTACAGCAACAACCATAAAGAGTGACACATCTGACTTTTATCTCAAATCGACCTCTACAGGGGGATATGCATTCATTGCCGAAAATGCGGCTGTAAATGTCAATTTTGCACTTCAGTCCACCAGTTTCCACCTTAATACCGCAAATTCGATTGTTAAATTTCCTGAGATCCAGTATATAAGCACTATAAATGATTTTGAGTATGATATGCAGGATAAGATACTCAAAATGCAACAGAGAGCTTTAACAGACAGGGCACTAATATCTCCCGACAGGCTTTTAAGGACAGATCTCAACAATATTGAAAAGCCTAATTTCTTTGCTACCAACACCATAGGCGACACCATTACCTTTGCATCGCGGAAAGGAACTTATAATGTTACTGAAGAATACATTGAAGCTGAAGATATAAACTATATCCGGATTGCAGATGCACTTATTCAGCCGGAAAAGGGGAAAATAACCATCGGACGCAGAGCTAAGATAAACCAGTTGGAAAATGCCATGGTTGCGATCAATAACCGTCACCTTCTTCATTCAGCTAAAATTAATATAGAATCAACAAAAAAGTATTCCGGAAGTGGTGTGTATGATTATATAATGGATGAAAACAAAGAGATCAGCAATATCAGCTTCTCTGAATTGAGAGTTGATACCATGACAACAAGTGCAAAAGGATATATACCGGCCAGTCAGAATTTTATGCTCAGTCCGGCTTTCACTTTCAGCGGTGACGTAAGTCTCTTTGCCAACAAGGATCTTCTGCTGTTCTCGGGTGCTGCCGGAATTGTAAATACCTGCCAGTCGATGCAATCATTTCCGGTTCAGTTCAAATCTTATATTGATCCGGGGAATGTTATAATTGCAGTTAGTGACAAACCACGCGATATAAATGGAAATCCGGTATTTACCGGATCATTTATTAACATTGATTCCCTGCACATTTATCCAACCTTCCTTTCAGCCCAAAAATCCTGGATTGATGTAGGATTAGTAACTTCAGGAGGATTTCTTTTTTATGAAAAAGCCAAAGGAAGATATCTGCTTACCTCAATGGAAAAAATTGCAGATCAGACACTTCATGGAAATATGATCGCAATTGATAGGAATAACTGTTTACTTACGGGAGAAGGTAAAATAAACCTTGGTACCAGCTTCACACCTGTGAGAATGACTGGTGCCGGAAGAATATTGCATAATATTGATTCCTCGAAAGTAGAAATGCAGACTCTTCTGGGATTTGATTTTCATTTTTCCACAGAAGCTTTAAAGGTTATGAGTGAAGAGCTCAGATTTCTGCCTTCAGCAAAACCGGTCA
>CAZPMM010000187.1:0-5129 GCA_964587405.1 uncultured Rikenellaceae bacterium | reverse complement strand
CGTTCAGAAGGTATCAGATCCAGCCTGTCTGGAGAGCTGACAGACCCCAGAAAGGAAGATACCGGGAATTTTTTCAATGCGATGCAGATGTAACAGGAAGTGATTCACTGTTAAATGAGTACGAACTGATCAAAATTGTCAGAGATGTTTTTAATTTGCTGGGGATCAGGGCGATAGTTAAAATTAATAACAGAAAAGTACTTTCAGGCCTTACAGAATATATTGGTGAAGGGAGCAGGCTTACAGATATTACTGTAGCCATTGACAAGCTCGAAAAAACCGGGTATGATGCTGTTATTACCGAGCTTAGGGAAAAGGGTATTTCCGGCATGGCCATAGAAAGACTGCAACCTGTACTTGAGCTTAAGGGTGAAACAGAAGATAAACTTCAGACACTTGAAAAGCTGTTTGAGTTTTCTGAATTAGGGATGAAAGGGATTGAAGAAGTCAGAACGCTGTTTTTTTATATTAAAGAAGGCGATTTAAGCTCAAAAGTAGTTTTTGATCTTACACTGGCAAGAGGTCTTAATTATTATACTGGTACTATTATTGAGGTGAAAGCGGAAGATGTTTCAATAGGAAGTATTTGCGGAGGAGGCAGGTATGATAACCTTACAGGAATTTTCGGACTTGACGGAGTGTCGGGAGTTGGTATTTCATTCGGAGCCGACAGGATTTATGATGTAATGATGAATCTTGGTCTTTTTGCAAAAAAGTGTTCATCATCTACAGCAGTAATGGTAATTAATTTTGGAGGAAAGGAAACGCTTTATGCCCTTGATATTGTAAGCCGGCTGAGGAATCAGGGAATTATTACTGAATTATATCCCGATGCTCTGAAGTTAGGCAAACAGTTTGCCTATGCCAATGCAAGGAAGATACCCTATGTGATCATTGCGGGTGAGGAAGAAATGAAAAATAATGAATGTATTTTGAAAGTGATGGAGACAGGTGAACAGAAAAAAATACAGCCTGAAGATATTGAATCATATATAAAATCTTAATAAAGCATGGCTCTTCATTGTGGAATAATTGGGATTGCGAATGTAGGCAAGACAACAATTTTCAATTGTATTTCCGATACCAAAGCAGCAACAAGTGTTTTTGGATCGGGAGTCTTAAAAGCAAATCTGGGGGTTGTCAAAGTTCCCGATCCAAGGCTTTATGAACTGGAGAAGTATCAGCCTACAAATAAAATAGTACACACAACCGTCGAAATTGTTGATATACCGGGTCTTGCAAAAACTTCTGCCGGGGGAGAAGGAGCTGGAAACAGGTTCCTTGGAGATATTAGGAATACCGATGCCCTCATCCATGTACTGAGATGTTTTGACAGTGAATCAATTCCACATATCGAAGGATCGGTTGATCCTATTAGGGATATTGAAACGATAAACCTTGAACTTCAGGTCAGGGATCACGAATCAGTTGAAAAGAAAATTAACAGACTGAAGAAGACTGCCAAATCGGGTGATAAGGATGCAATTCATGGGCTTGAAGTGCTGGAAAAATACAAGTCTCATCTTGAAGGATTCAGTGATGCAAGGACACTGGAAGTAAAAGATGAAGAGAAAAAATATATTGATGATCTTTTTCTTCTCACAATGAAGCCTGTTATGTATGTGTGCAATGTTGACGAGAATTCCGCTATAACAGGAAACAGTTATGTTGAAAGGGTTAAGGAATTCCTTTCGGGTCAGAACGCGGAGATATTAATAATTGCAGGTGCTATTGAAGCTGAGATTGCCGAACTTGAAAATCCTGCTGACCGTAAAGCTTTTCTCAGCGATATCGGTCTTGAAGAACCGGGTGTTGACAAACTCGTAAGAGCTGCATATAAATTACTTGATCTTCAGACATTTTTTACAGTGGGGCCAAAAGAGATAAGAGCATGGACGATCAGAAAGGGAATGACTGTCTCACAGGCTGCCGGAGTCATACATAGTGATCTTGAAAGAGGATTTATAAGAGCTGAGGTTATGAAATACACAGATTTCGTGATACTTGGTTCGGAACATGCCTGCCGGGAAGCCGGAAAACTATTTATTGAAGGAAAAAATTATATTGTAGAGGATGGAGATATTCTCCATGTCAGGTTCAATGTCTGATTTCATCTATGGCTTATCGCCTGAAATACATATTATTCCTCTTGCTGTTTTACAGTATTAACTTGAATTCCAGGTTCCTTCCCGGTAATGATCTTATTCTTCGTGAACAGGTCTCGGTTTATGGCCAGGCAAGGATAAGGGTACCTTTAAAGGGAAGCAGGCAGCTTGAATACCTTTCTCGCAATTTATCAGTGAGTGCTGTTAAGAGAAAAGACATTGAGATAGTTATTTCACCTCTTACACTTGAATGGTTCATTTCGCAAAAAGTTTTTTACGAAATAATTGATGCACCCGTCAGGAAATCTCTGCTTACATCATCAAACGTCGGTCAGGCAATGGAATGGGAGAGCTATCCAACGTATACACAGTATGATTCCATAATGCAGAGTTTCCCTCTGCTATATCCGTCTTTATGTGATATCGATACTATCGGTACCAGTATTAATGGAAGACACATTCTGGTACTTAAAATATCGGATAATGTTACAGCAGATGAAGATGAACCTGCTGTCTTTTATACCTCATCCATTCATGGTGATGAAACAGCCGGTTTTATTCTGATGCTTCGTTTGGCCGACTACCTTCTTAAAAATTATAGCACTAACAGCAGGGTGAGAAATATTATTGACAACCTTGAAATCTGGATAAATCCTCTTTCAAATCCTGATGGAACTTACAGGAATGGAGATGCGATTATTGCTCCGACAAGATTTAATGCAAATGGTTATGATCTGAACCGTAATTTCCCGGATCCGGCAACACCTGGAACAGTAAAACAAAAGGAAACCATTGATATGGTTAAATTCCTGCGTGAAAAGAGGTTTGTTCTTTCAGTGAATTTCCATTCAGGTGCTGAGGTAGTTAATTTTCCATGGGACAGCAGATGGCGGGCTCATGCAGATTATGACTGGTTTTATGATATTAGCAGGAAATATGCCGATACGGTTCATTCATATTCACCTCCCGGTTACATGACATTTTTAGATAATGGTGTTACGAATGGTTACGAATGGTATTCAATTAAAGGTGGCAGACAGGATTTTGTGACATGGGAACTTCAGGGACGTGAAGTTACAATTGAGCTGCATGATGAATATATTACTCCGGCATCTCAGCT
Source organism: uncultured Rikenellaceae bacterium (assembly GCA_964587405.1). Classification (GTDB taxonomy): domain Bacteria; phylum Bacteroidota; class Bacteroidia; order Bacteroidales; family VadinHA17; genus LD21. Next base: position 1,904 of record CAZPMM010000187.1, on the reverse strand, counting down.
TAATTTATTGTGGGAACGAAATTACAGGTCTTTGCTTGGTTACATGGAAAATGCATTATACGGAATACATGGCACTGTAAAAGACAGTGAAACAGGTTTTCCGGTGGTTGCACGTGTGTTTATAAATGATCATGACAAGGACAGTTCTCATGTTTATTCAGATACTCTGACGGGCAGTTTTATCAGGATGCTTGCCCCCGGAACCTATAATCTTGGTTTCAGGGCTAAAGGTTATGCAGACAAGGATATCAAAGGAGTGGTGGTTGAAAAAGAAGTGAAGACAAGTCTTGATGTGGAGATGATACCCTTTGTTAATCCCGTGGATACGGCAAATACTCCGGCTTTGATAATATATCCGAATCCATCGTCGCAATATTTGACACTTATTCTGCCTGACAGGCAGTATGGGAAAATAACTGTAACGATTTATAAATCATCAGGACTTAAGATTGCCGATTTCAAAGCCGGAGCTGAAAAGAATATTCCGCTCAGGATAGATGTTTCCGGTATGGAAGAAGGGGTATATATTCTCCAGGTGCGGAATAATTTTACTGGAATGACTGACCGAACCCGTTTTGTTGTTGCCGGAAGGTAAAAGATTAATCTGCCTGCAAACCACTTATTGCTTCTCTTATGAAAAAGTTTACTTTTGTTGCGTTAATCTATACTTGATTTGTTTTTATGGGAATTAAAGGTATATTGAAAGGTCTGCTAACGGTATTTTTTGGATTTTCACAGATATCCAATTCATTTTCCCAGGGTGCTTATCTGCCTCCAGATAAGCCAAAGCTTGTGATAGGTATCATAGTTGAGCAGCTCAGGTATGATCAGCTTGAGAAACTCAGGAACAGGTTGGGAGAAGATGGTATCAGAAGATTGCTGAATGAAGGCACATATTATCAGAATGCATCATTCGAGTACATGTTAACCAGATCCGGACCCGGTCATGCAACTATTTCGACGGGAGCAGAACCTTCCCGGCATGGCATATCATCCGATAACTGGTATCTTCCTTTTCGTAATGAGCTGATTTATTGTACGAAAGATATTTCGGTCGACCCTGTAGGCGGTAGTTATGAATCAGGTCTTCATTCACCAGCCAATCTGCTTTCTTCAACATTCACGGATGAGCTTAAGATGGCTACCAACAAAAAAGCAAAGGTGTTTTCTGTTGGATTGAAAGAGAGTTCAGTCATTTTATCCGCAGGTCATGCCGCTGACGGTGCATTCTGGTATGACAAGACCACCGGAACATGGATGTCGAGTACCTATTATGTTAAAAGGTTGCCCGGATGGGTAAATGATTTCAATGCTGCAAATCATTCTCTCAGTATGCTGAATGGTCAGTGGAATCTCCTGAAGTCTGTTTCGGAGTATGCCGATTGTTTGCCTGATTCAAATAAATATGAGGCGGGATTAGGCAAACAAAATTATTTTCCTTATGATCTGACCAAATTGAGTCAGGGTGGAAGGAGTGGTAAAGAACATGATATGTCGCTTCTCAGGGAAACACCTTTCGGCAACTCTTTTACAACAGATTTTGCTATTAAGCTGATCGGAGAAGAAAAAATGGGCACTGACGATGTTACAGACTTTCTTGCAATATGTTATACAGCAACTGATTATATAGGACTCAGATTTGGTCCTTCTTCATATGAAATGGCTGATGCCATTTTGAGGCTTGACAAGGATATCGAACGTCTGATGAAATACCTTAATGATAAGTTGGGTAAAAGGAATATACTTGTTTATTTCACGTCGTCACATGGTGTTGCGGAAATACCTTCTGTTCTGGAAGAAAGCAGGATACCTGCAGGTTATTTCAGGAAGAATCAGGCATTACAGCTTCTGAGAAGCTATATGAATGCTGTTTATGGGGAAGGTGACTGGGTAAGAGGGTACGT
>CAZPMM010000186.1:0-5135 GCA_964587405.1 uncultured Rikenellaceae bacterium | reverse complement strand
GTTATATGTTTGGCCTTCGTCAATTTTCGAGATGACAATAACCGAATGACCGTGCCTTAGAAGCGACAAAACAAGTTTCCCATTTATTATATTTTCGGAAAACTCATAGGGTGGAAAACCAGATGCAATTATTAAAATTTTCACTTCGCCGTAGACAAATTCAGAAGCCTAATGAATTTCCTTATAACCTTAGTCAATACTAAAGGGAAATGTGGGTAGTCAGGAAGAATAGAAAAGTCAATTTTATTATTTCTGTGTTTAACAACTGTGGTCGCTTTAAACAGTTCGAGATATTGTTCTGAGATTTCTTGAAGATTGTATTGATCCATGACCAAATCTGAAGCATTCTTTGATACCTGTTTTAGTTTCGACCTATCTTGAATTGCCTTGACAATAGCGGCCACGAAGGAATCTGCATTCCCGGGTAAACCGTAAAAACCCGTAATACCCTCTTTAACTAACATGTCAGTATGCCCATGAAGTTTGCTGGCAATTGGTATAAGCCCCGAACTCATTGCTTCAAGCATTACTATAGGCATACCCTCATAATATGATGGCATGATTAGAAAATGATTTTCTTTCATTGCCTGTATCACTTGATCATGGGGAAGTGAACTTCTTAAACATACCCTATCAGCAATGTTATAATCTACAATCATCCTTTTAAGATCAGACATAGAAGGTCCGTTCCCGATTATTACCAATTTAAAATCGGTTCTGATTTGCTTAAGGGAAGCTATTATTTTTGGAAGAAGAAATATCCCCTTTTGAGAATCCTCAATTCTGCCGACATAAAGTATTCTAATTATTTTCTCATAATCCCTTTCAACCCACCCTACTGGTTCAATACCATTAGGAATGAATACAGAAAGACCCTCGCTTATCTCTATATCTAGCAGGCTTTTAAGCTGAGGACTTATACAAATAATCTTATTCCATTGTCCCATACTTGCCAGTGCAGTCTGGATCATGGATGGTACTCCAAGGTGAAGTGTCGGAAACACTTTTATCGTCTTCTTTAAAAGGCCAATACCCGCCTGGGCATAAGGTGCATCATTTATTAAAACACAATCGAATGACTGTAAGCGTCGGGTTATTCTTCTGACATGCAATGCAGGGATTGTAGCCAGATTAAAAGAAAAAGTCAGTACATGTACGTTTTCTTTTCTGAAATAATCGCACCACTCACCTTTCCCTTGGGTTTCAATAACCTCAACATAGTGTCCGCTATATCTAAAGGAATTGGCCAAGTTAAATATGACCGACTCAACTCCACCGACCATTAACGAATATGTAACGAGGGCAATTCTCATTTTTCTTTTTACAAATCAAAGTCCCAGATACCTAAAATCATTCTCTCTATTCTTGTGCTTAAATTACTTTTAAAGTATTCATCCTTCTTAAGGTTTTGAATAGCTTTAATTAAAAAGTCTGAGGTCACTTTTTCAACTGAAATTGTATATTCTGCAAGACCGAGCATCTCCATTATGCCTGTGGTTTTATATTCATAAGCTAGTGCAATTGTTTTCACATAACTGGAGAGCGCAAAAATGTTTGAATGCATCCGGGTTCCAACAAAGAATTCGCATTCGCTTATTGTCGCCTTTAAATCCTGAGGAGGTAAATCATCTTCAATACAGATTAACCTGCCTTGGAGTTCTTCTGCTATTGAACAATAAATCTTTTTAGCTACCGAGGTGTCATCGTCGTAACGTTCTGCATAAATAACCTGAGGGATGAAGTAAATTGCAGCATCAGTATATTCATTCAGATAATAAGTAATAAATTCAATTAATGCATTTTCATATCGCGATTGCTCCTTCGCTGGTAAACAGACTCTGGCAGTAATTCCTAATTTATTATTAAACCGTGGTATCAATGGATTATTAAAAAAACTATTACCTGGCAAATCAAATGTAAAAGCTAAATCGGACTTAAGAATCGTATTATTAATACCATTACTTTTTAACAAATTAAAAGTATATTTTTCTCTGCTAACTATCAGGTCAATATTACTCAGATAACCAATCGTTTGCTTGACATCTTGAGAATAATTAAATGGTCCTATTGACTGATGTAATAGGACTATAGATTTTCTATAGGCTTTTGCAAAATAGAATTCAAGGCACACAATGTGAAGTGAAATTCTTCCAAACAATTTGTCTATCTTCCTTAAACTCGTTTTGGTAAGAAGATAACCTCCGCCAATTGCATATACAATATCTGCCTCACGGTAGGACTGAAGTTTTTTCTTAAGGTTCCCTCCGTAAATCAGGTCAATTCTGATTTTATATCTATATAAGAATCTTTCAACTTTGAAAATTGAAATTAACCTCAAATAATATAAAAAGTTTATTATACTATTTAAAAAATCTCTTTTGAATTTATTGTGAAATAGTCTGGTAAATGAAGAGACAACTTGATAATCCCCATACTTTCCTTTATCATTTAGATCATCAGTTGAGAGAATGAATTCCGGATTCTTATGCTTTTTCTTAAGTCCTTCAATAGCGGAAAATACAATAGTAGCATCTCCTTTATTTTTAAATGAATAAATATTTGTTATCAACACCTTCATACAAAAATCACCGCTTTATAATATGGAGTTTCGTTTTCTTTATAAACTTATACTTATCCTTGTTTTCTTTAAAGTAATCATCAACGGCCATTCTACAGCCAGACCAATCATAATAATCATCAATTATGATTACTCCATTTCTAACCAGATATGGTTCGATCCTTGTTAAACACATCATCACAGATTCATACCAATCTGCGTCAATATGTGCAAAGGCCACTTCCTCTTTAATAAATAATGTGTCGTTAAAAAGACCTTCATGTAATATGATATTGTTCTGTTGTGGATCACAATTAAAATTTTTAAAACTTTGAATTACCCCAGCTTTGAGATTTTTTATGTAGCCATAGTATGTTTCTCCACCCAACCCTTCTGATCTTCCATGAATTATTGTGTCATACCGGTCATGGACATCCTCACCGTCTTTTGCTGTCGGTTCTGGTATCATACCAAAGACATCATATATGCTGAAGCGGCGCTCAACTGACTTTGACTTTCCAATCACTATTGCAGATCCACCCAATGCACAGCCCGCTTCAATAAAGATGCCTTTCAGTTTTTGATATTCGCAGCGCTTAATTACCTTCTTTATATCTCTTAGGGCGCCAATACTCAAATATGTCAGATTGCATGTTTTAACTTTATAGATGTCGCTATCAAAACTTTTCAAATACCTCAAGTATATCCTATCAGTATAGTTTTTAACTTTCTCTAATAGATTCTTTACAACAAGACGTTCCATTTGTTATTGCTACAAAATGCTTAGTAAATATTGACATTTAAACACTTCTTAGTGAATCTGAGTTCGCTTCTATTCTGGTGAGCTTAAAAATGTGAACAAGAAGGAAAAGAAAGCCCGATAAACTCATGACTGAAATAATAAGCTTGCTTGCCTGACTAATATCTTTTAATAGAAAAACCAGAAAAGTAATAACGACTATTACCATTGACAAACCTATTGGCCTATAGTTTTCCTTTCTAATGAGCCTGTAAGACCTCGTAAAATATAAGCCCACACCCCAATAAAAAAATGAAAAGTAAAGCGAAAATATTGCAGCCTTGAAACCGAATAACGGAATAAATATTAGATTTGAACCAACGCTGATTAACCCTGCAAAAAAAGATACTAACCAAATTGTTTTAGTCTTCTCTCTAAAAACCATGTATTGATAAGCCCCAATAAAAACAGGTCTAAAGTTATAAGCCATTATCATTATTATGGCCAAAGGGTAAGACTGTTTTAGAATATCATTCTTTACTAAGATTTCAAACAATTCCTTTGCCCACAGACATATTGAAAATGTAATAGATAATATTGACAGCAACCACCCATATATTATAAGTTTTGCACGCTTATGTTCATTTCTCTTATACATACTCATTAAAAATGGGACTATAGCATTATTACTGGCACTAGTTAAGCTTCCTACATAGTTTCCGAAAGAGGCAGCAATATTATATTCACCAATATTCCCGGTCGGCACTTTGAGCTGATCCATAATGAGCCTATCGGAACCATCTAGCAAATAATATGAGTAATGGCTAGGTATTATGGGAATGGACACTCCCAAGCTCCTTTTAATAGTACTTCTTTTAAAGTTAAATATTGGGGTAATTTTTAGTACTCGGTTTAATGCATACCAATATGATATATTTGTCATTAATCCCACAATGAACGTCGTCCAAAACCAACCCATATATCCTAACTTAAGTCTGGAAATAAAATACCAATTAAGAAAGACTGCCATTGAGCCAAAAACTGCAGTTCTAATTCCTATTTGAGAGGCCTGTTTCTTCAGTATATAGTAAAGCGTAGTTATCGCATTTGTCGGCCCAAAGAAAATCAACGGTAACGTATTTAGCAGAATTATTTGAGCTCTATTCTCTTTAACTGACTCAGGTATGAATACAAACAAAATAAAAGCAACAATCAATCCAAAGACTATATTCCACAGAGCTAGAAAGCCATAGATTTGACGCCATATCCATTTAAAGTGATCGGGGTGCTGGAAAAATGAATTTGTCAGAATAATTGTTAACCCAAGATTACTCAGAGCCCCCAGAGCTCCAGTATAAGCATAAATTGTACCTGAAATTCCATAATCAAAAGGCGTAAGATCCTTAGTTATGATGGGCAAGATTAAAAGATTTGCAAAGTTAGCAACATAGGGGGCTAGACTGTAGATTACAGTATTTTGTATTATTTTTTTGAACAAGAGAAATTCAATTAGATTTGACTAGCAAATAAAGCCCTCTTTTTATAAATATACTATTAAGTCTCCGGGAAGCATCTACCACACTTTCAGTAATTTGCATCAAAGAAACCTTGATTAACTTCCCACAAATTCAGTCATCTATTGAGGTTTACCATCTGTTCAGATAGGTTCTGTTTCTACTTTAAACCATAAAGAAGCTCCAAAAGCACTAAAATCTGAGATAGCTTTTGTATTTAAAGCATCTTGCATGATAGATTTATCATATCTATTTAAAGCATGAGTTGCTAACAATATCTTATACCTAGTGGTATTAGTCAACAATGAAAATAAAAGATATTGTT
>CAZPMM010000185.1:0-5138 GCA_964587405.1 uncultured Rikenellaceae bacterium | reverse complement strand
TACCTTTTCAGCTCCGGAAATCATCTTTTCATATATATTTTCAGTAATATCGGCATACAGATTTTTTCTTGCCCATTCAAGGATACCTGATGCAATCCATTGGTTACCTATATTATACAACCCAGGACGTGAATCAAGTTCTGTTGTGATTGACAAGTCAAGCTGTTCTCTTTCCGTTTTAAAATTTTCTGACCGGACCATCAGTATTTCCCAAGTTCCTGAACTGAGCACCGGCTGGTTTTTTTCGGCACCCGAACCGAAAATGGCAAACTGTGTATCATGTCCGGTAGACACTACCGGAGTACCCTCAGGTATGCCTGTCAGCTCTGATGCATGATGACTGATCTTTCCGATGATCGTACCTGCTTCGGCACAATTCCCGAATTTCTCAACAGGAAAGTTGATACGTCCAAGGATGTAATCTGATACCTTCCCCGATGACAGGTTGGTTACCATAGATGTTCCTGCCATAGTAGTATCATTAATCATCTCACCAGTCAGCTTGAAGTTGAATATTGAGGGCATAAAGAGGAACCTGTAACTCTTATTTATGAGTTCAGGTTTATTTTCTATGAACCAGATGAGCTTGTTAATAGTATTGAAATGAAATGGAAAGACACCACATTCCTTGTACAGGTCGGCCAGGGGAATATATTTGTCTATATTATTCATTACCGGTACAGTCCTTTCACACTGCCATGAAATAACAGGATAGAGCATATTACCTGCCTTGTCGAACAAAGTACCGTCAACACCAAAAGTGGTAACTGTTACACCGGCAATATCATTCCGGTTTATTCTGTTTATTACTGCTTCTGAAGCCTGGCACATCCTGAACCAGATATCATTTACATCCCAAATTCTGTACTGAGGATAAAAGGGATCAGGCACAGGATTATTGGGTGATGATTCTGCTGCAACAATATTTCCCCTGCTGTCAATAGCGATAACTCTGATATTGGTCGCACCACAATCAAATACTATTACTATTTCTCCTCTGGTCATATGTTGTTGGTTTTGATTTTAGCTGATATTTTTAATGAATCCCGGTAAATGCATTGTGGAAATTATGACAAGTAAGTACACGATAAGAATAATTATCACGAGTATTCCCAGACAGATATAGTGTGCCTTCAGATTCCTGAAGGCTTTGTGTAATTTTTTGTCATTTTTAAATAATACAGCTTCACGGGTTAATTTTGAAAAACGGAAGAGATAAATTACAGGAAGCAATAAAAACAGCGCAGCAAAGGAGATTATAACAAATGACAGCCACCCTGGGAATCCCTGGGTGCTGTCATCTACATTGAAGACCGAAAGAAATATACCTGTAAAAAGACCGGTAATAAGAAAAGCTCCGGTAGCAATGAATCCTGTAATGGACAGGAACATTGCCCATTTACGTATTGTATTGAGGTTTTTCAGTGTTTCCCTGCTAATCTCTGATTTTCTCTCTCCGTTTATATCCATACTGTTCTAAAGAGCTTGTTTCACCTATCTGTACAATGGTCCGTATGCCTGGCATGCTCTGAAATCAGATCCTTCCTTATCCATTCCAAAAGCGTTCCATGAACTGGGGCGGAAGATTTTTTCTTCAGGTACATTGTGCATACAGACCGGGATTCTGAGGATGGATGCAAGTGTCAGAAGGTCGGCTCCGATATGTCCATAGCTTGAAGAGGAATGATTTGCTCCCCAGTTTGCCATTACAGAGTATACATCAGTGAAGGCTCCTTTTCCTGTGAGTCTGGGAGTGAACCATGTTGTCGGCCATGTAGGATCTGTTCTGTCTGTAAGTATTTTATGAACTTTCTGAGGAAGATCTACTGTCCATCCTTCTGCAAGCTGGAGGACAGGGCCCAGACCTTTGACAAGATTTATCCTTGAAATGGTAAGCGGCATAACTCCTTTTGTATTGAACTGTGAAGAGAATCCACCACCTCTGAAATATCCCAGACTGGCAGGTTCCCAAAGAGTTGCCTTCAGGCATTCGCTTACATCCTTGTCAGTGATTTCCCAGAATGGTTTGATGCATGATTCTCCTTTCAGGGTCTGTCTGCCTGAGAAATCGAGAGCTGAAGCACCTGAATTGATAAGGTGTATGATCCCGTTAGCAGCAAGACCTTCCGGTTTTACTTTTGTTACTCTTTTGATTGCTTCGGGACTCCAGAATGTTCTTATATCAGAAAACATCTGGGTTGTGTTGGTGAGAAGATATCCGAAAAGCATGGGCGTTCCGTTCATTGAATCATTTTCAGTTGCTACAAGATATGGAGGTCTTATCCCGTTCCAGTCAAAGGACGAACACAGAATTGCTTCCATAAAATCACCGTTCGGCATATGATCTGTCCACTGACGCTGTCCCTGAAATCCGGCAAGAATTGCATTATGTCCGTTGGATTCTTCACCAAATCCAAGCTTTTTGAGCTTTGGATTTCCAACCATCAGATCGCGTGCGATAATTGCCATCTTAACAACAATTTCCCATTCTTCATCCTTCCTTTTCCTGGAATTGGGTTTTTTATTCATATCCGGACCTTCCTTGCAGTATTTCCTGGTCCAGGTCAAAGCTTTTTCGAATTCATCCTTGTCGTATATATTCTCATTGAGTCTTCTTGTGAATTCGCTCATATCGACATACTCGTTGCGCATTCCGAGGTATTCCTGAAAAAAATCATCCCGTACAATTGATCCGGCAATACCCATTGAGACCGATCCCATCGAGAGATATGATTTACCTTTCATATATGCTGTAGCCAGTCCTGCCTTCACAAAACGGAGGAGTTTTTCACTAACATCATCAGGGATGGTCTTATCGTCTGCATCCTGAACATCATGACCATATATACCAAATGCCGGCAGTCCTTTCATTGTATGTCCTGCCAGGGCTGCAGCAAGATATACCGCACCCGGACGTTCGGTACCGTTAAAACCCCAAACGGCTTTGGGAATATTTTTATCCATGTCGATCGTTTCACTTCCATAACACCAGCAAGGGGTTACAGAAAGACTTACACCAACACCGTTCTTTGAAAACTTATCAGCACATTTTGCAGCTTCAGCAACACCTCCTATTGTTGTGTCTGCTATTATACATTCAACAGGTAAACCGTTCGGATATTTAAGGTTTTTTGAGATAAGGGCTGCAGCCGATTTTGCCATCCCCATTGTCTGTTTTTCAAGGGATTCTCTGACACCTCTTTCACGACCATCAATGATCGGACGGATTCCAACCTTAGGAAAATCACCAATAACTGTTTGATAGTTAGTAGCTACTTTGAATTCATTTTTTACCATTATAGTTAATTTTTGAGGATTGAATTTTTTGTGATTAAACAAATATAGTGTTTTATCTGTTTATGATAATGATTCGGGAAAGGTACAGAACAAGATTTTCATGTTTCCACCGTTGATTGATACAGATAATGTATTTTTGTCGTCCCTAACAAATCCGAGATGGAAAAGAGCAGTCGTTTACCGCGATGGCTGAAGATGCAGAGAGCAAGCGGAGAAAACTATTCCAGGGTGAAACATCTGGTAGATGATAATAAATTACATACCATCTGTACAAGCGGTAATTGTCCGAATATCGGTGAATGCTGGAATTCGGGAACTGCCACCTTTATGATACTTGGGGATATCTGTACCCGTGCATGTAAATTCTGTAATACACGTACCGGCAAACCTATGCCCCCCGATAAGTACGAAGCAAAACGACTTGCAGAAACAATTAAAAAACTGGAACTTAAGCATTGTGTCATTACATCAGTTGACCGTGATGATTTGTCTGACGGAGGTGCATCATTCTGGGCAGATGTCATTTCAGAAATTAAACACCTGAACCCGGGTATTACTATGGAAACACTGATTCCTGATTTTGACGGGAAAGCTGAAAACCTGAAGAAAATAATTGATGCAGGTCCTGATGTGATTTCACATAATATTGAAACCGTCAGACGTTTGACTCCGCTTATCAGGACTAAAGCGAGATATGACAGAAGCCTGGATGTTCTGAGGTTTATTTCACAGAATAAAAAAATAACCAAATCTGGTTTTATGCTTGGTCTGGGGGAGTCGGAACAGGAAACAGCAGAAACCATAAATGATCTCTATGAGGCTGGTTGTCATATCCTGACTATAGGACAATATCTGAGACCATCATATGATCATATGGAAGTTGTTGATTATATTCATCCTGATAAATTCTTGGAATACAGGCAACTGGCTTTGAAAAAAGGTTTCAGATCAGTTGAAAGCAGTCCATTGGTGCGTTCTTCGTTTCATGCCGAAAAACATGCCGGGCTGGATATTTTTTAGTATATTGTGGTCGACGAAATATTTTTACAGATTGAGTTATAATGTTAAATTCGAGGATATTGGCCTGAAAGATTATAAAGAAACATGGGATTATCAGGCAAAGATCTTTGAAGAACTAAAAGGATGGAAAACAGAAAAAAATCAGGCATCAGAGCCTAGTAATTCATATAAACCTGGGACACTCATTTTTGTTGAACATCCTAGTGTTTATACTCTCGGAAAGCACGGTTCAGAAAAAAACATTTTTCTTGATAATTTGCAACTGAGAGCCAAAGGAGCACAGTTCTACAGGATCGACAGGGGAGGAGATATTACATATCATGGTCCAGGGCAGATTGTTGGATATCCCATTTTCGATCTGGAGATCATAAAGATCGGATTAAAGGAATATATTTTCAGGCTGGAGGAAGCTATTATTGAAACAATAGGAGAGTATGGTCTTGAAGGATCAAGGCTTAAGGGAGGAACAGGTGTCTGGCTCAACCCTGAAATAAAAAACAGGGCACGGAAAATATGTGCCATAGGTGTGAAAGCGAGCAGGTACATTACAATGCACGGATTTGCATTTAATGTAAATACCAATTTATCGTGGTTTGATTATATCAATCCCTGCGGGTTCACCGATAAAGGAGTAACATCCCTCGGTAAAGAGACAGGCATGATGGTGGAGGAAGTGGAAGTGAAGAATATCCTTAAGGAAAAACTGAAGAATCAGTTTGATCTGAAATGGATTAATGAGGAAGGATAATGGAAAAGAAATGGATACTAAAAGAAAGAGGTGACAGTGCGGTTATAAAACATCTTGCCGAAAAACTTGTTGT
>CAZPMM010000184.1:0-5140 GCA_964587405.1 uncultured Rikenellaceae bacterium | reverse complement strand
ATTCAGGATAAACAGCTTTCGGATCGTCAGGTACATTTGTAAGTATAAGATGAGGCATACCGACCCTGTCCCTTAATTCATTAACAGATATGTCCAGGTCTTCTTGAGTGATTGCCCCCAATTCTGCCTTTGCCTCTGCATAATTCAGAAGGGCTTCGGCATACCTGTAATGTGGTACAGGGGAATCTTCATACTGACTGTCGTGATATTTATAATCTTCAAGGTATCTCTTCCGGAACTGATAACCAGTCCCGTTGCTGTTGAGGACATTCTTGAAAATATATTCCTTGAAGACCCAGTCATAATTATGGAAAGTGCCGTCTTCATATACCTGCCATATGTCATCCTGGTTGAAAATGAACTGGTCAAATCTGGGATCACGATTAATTGTTTCGTCTTCAATTGTATTATCGCCCTTGTAAAGAGGACTTATCGATATTGGTAATCCGTCCTTACACAGGAACTGGTCAACGAGATCTTTCGGTGGTCCATAGCTGTTCATGAAAGCCTGGATATACAGATACCTGTGAGAGTTGATTCCCAGGGCAATATCCATTTTTGACCATCTCATTATTTCCGGGTGAGTTGTGAAATCACGCCAGTTGAAATTATAGTAAAAATCATTTGCAGTATCGCCCGTCGACCAAATCTGGTAAAGCTTTGAATCTATTATCTGTTTTGCTGCATCGGCGGCTTTTGTAAAATACTTGTTGGGATCGGGATTTTTAGCAGCAAATACTGTACCTGCATGATATTTTTCCCAGGTGCCTTCATAAAGGGCGATCCTTGACTGTACAAGCAGAGCCAGCCATTTAGGTATCCTTGAATATCCGTTTCCCTTATCAGTCATGCAATACATTGCTGCGGTATCGAGGTCTGCAAGTATCTTGTCGGCTATCAGGTTTCTGGGATCGCGTTTACCGAAAAGTTCCTCCGATTCCATGGTGAGAACATCTTCGATCCATTGTACATCACCAAAATCCCTCAGCAGTACGTAATAATACCAGGCTCTGAAGTAATGTGCTTCTCCCACTGCTTGTTTTATGCTTTTGAAATCGCCTTCATATTCTCTGGCCTTCTTAATTACATAATTGGCACTGCGTACGTTTCCATAGTTGTAACCCGGTCCGCTGTTTATTGTTGCCTGGCCAGCAATACGGTTAGGTAAATAGTTGGTGCTTGTCTGAACATCTGTTCCATTATCCCTTAATGATTCCGAGATTGTCCAGTCACCAGTAGTGGTGTGAAAACTGTTGACATAGACTGTAAAATCATTAGCAGCTTTAAAGAATGAAGTTTCCGAAACTACATCTAGGGGTTCTCTGTCGAGCCAGTCTTCACAGGAATAACAAATTATGCATAGCCCGATTAAGCTTATAATTAATTTTTTATAGTTCATGATTTCTATTTTTTAATTAATTATTAAAAGGTGATATTCAAGCCCAGCGAAAACATCCTGGCAAGGGGATAGATCCTGAAATTAGAATTCGAAGCAATTATTGATTCAGGTTCGAATGCTTTCGGCAGAGGTGAGAGTGTAAGCAGGTTTTCCCCGGTGAAAAAGATCCTCAGGTTCTTGATAGGTGTCCTGTCAGCAATTCTTTGCGGCAGAGTATAACCAATCTGAAGATTTTTCAGACGGAAATATGCTGCATTCTCGAGATATCTTGTCTGAGTCTGGACGTTCTTGACCCTTTCATTTGATGTATAAGGTTTGGGTAAGAAAGCATCGGTATTTGGCCCCAGGAAATTTGTCTCGTCTGCTGCTCTCCAGTAATCGAGAGCATATGAGTCCTTAGCAAAGAATGTATTGGCATAGCTTGTAGTTGTTCCCCACCAGCATTCGGCATTATAATAGGGAAAGAATGTTCTCTTGCCGATCCCCTGCCAGAACATGCTGAAGTCAAAGCTTTTCCAGGTAATACCTCCGCTAAAGCTCATCTGATATCTGGGAGAGGTGTTGGCTATGACAGAAAGATCACCATGATCATCAAGTGTATTTAATCCCGGGTTGATCTTTTTATCGTCGTTAAGGTCTTTATAAACCACATCACCCGGGCCCCATTTTGCGAAATAATAGGATTGATCAGGCATTTCCTCTCCGGCTGTCTGGATTATCCTGTCGGTCGTCAGTCCCCAGAGATCACCCACTTTTCTGCCTGCATACCATCCGCTGATACTGCCGGTTTCATTGACATACTCGAGAATTTCTGTCATATAATCGCCGATAGTGAATTTAATGTTATAACCTATTTCATTTATCCTGTCGCTCCAGCCAAGTATTAATTCAAATCCAGTGGTCTTTAATTTTGCATTATTTGAAGCAGGTGCACTGGTCCCTAGTACTGATGGAAGCTGTATTGACGGACCCATCATATCTTTTGTGATCCTGCTGTACAGGTCAAACTCCATCGAAAGACGGTCTTTAAGGAATCCGGCCTCAAATCCGATGTTGGAAGTCAGAATGGTTTCCCAGGTAAGCCTGGTTGGTTTTAAGCCAGGTATTCTAGCATAGTTCGGACGGACACCATCAATAATCCTTTCAAGAAGGGGAGTTACAGGTACTTCATTAAGATATAAATAGGATTCGGCATTGGGATTTTCAACATCGACCCATGCCTGCGACACATCACGGCGTTCAGCTGCTTTTACAAGATTCTGATTTCCCAGTGATCCGTAGGAAGCCCTCAGCTTTAACCTCTGAACATAGGGCTGAATGGGTGCCCAAAATTCTTCCCGTGAGATATTATAACCAATGGAAGCCGAAGGGAAAAAACCCCATCTCTGACCCTTTTCAAACCGTGATGAACCATCATAACGGGCACTTAACTCAAGAAGGTATTTTTCCCTGAAGTTGTAATTTATACGTCCGAAGATACCCTGGGTGGCCCAGTGATAAATGACATCATCAACTTCTTTGGTTCCGAGGGCAGTCGAGATCGCATTTACATTCTGAGTTATTAATTCATAACCCGATCCCTGTAGCTTTCTGTTATGGAAATAGTCCTGCTCATAACCGGCCATCACTGAGAAATAATGATCTGCAATCGTATTCTCATATTTAGTATAAGCAGTAAAGACCTGGTAATGTCCCATTTGCAGGGTTTCGATAAGGCCCACGTTTGCAGCGCCTATGTTTGAAATATTTCCGTTTGCACACATTACAGGAACGGGATGTTGGTCGTTGGTGCTGGCTCCTGAAGAAAGCATATAATTGTATTTGATGTTCGTTTTCCAGCCTTTTATTGGTTCCAGTTCAGTACCGAGTGAGAACTGTGAGGTGTTATTGTCGGTCTTGATTCTTCCTCCGTTTCTCATTGCTACTTCAATAGGATTGGCAAGTGAGCCGTCCATATTGAACCTGTGTGTATTCGGGAAAAGAATAATATAATGCATCCAATACCCGCTACGGTCTCCCCAGGTACCTCCGTTAGGATAATTCCTTAAAGCTTTGGCAAATTTTGCACTGAAATCAAAGCGGGCCCAGTCGGTGACCTGTGTGTTTACATTTCCAAGAACATTGAACCTCTGATATTTATCATTTCCCCATGTATACATACCGGGCTGGTTTTGAAATCCTACAGATGTGTAATACTGGGTTTTATCAGTACCGCCTTCTAAGTTGATATTATGTTTCTGTTCCCATGATTCGGAATAAAACATATCCGACCAGTTATAATTTGCATTTGCCATCCACCGTCCTCTCCACTGGTTATATGGTGGATCGGCCGGATTATATTCAGTTTCGTATTTCCCATCGATATAATCCCTTATCCTCTGAACCATTTCGTCCGGCATTATCGGTGTTAGTCCCGCATTTGTGCGTGCCTGGTTCAGTGCAATTGCATATGTATAGGAATCCTCCATCTGCAATACGTAAGTAGGCTGCTTAAGAGAAGTTATATTGCTGTAAGTCACTCTCATCGGCTGGTTTATTCTTCCTTTCTTTGTTGTAATAAGGATCACGCCGAAAGCAGCCCGTGAACCATAAACAGCCGATGCTGAAGCATCCTTTAATATTGTTACGTTTTCTATTGTTGCCGGATCGATAAGGTTCATATCCATTTCCATACCGTCAACAAGAACAAGGGGTGAAGTATTGCCGGCCAGCGATCCGACTCCCCTTATCTGCAATTTCTGTTTTGCTCCTGGTTCGCTTCCGCGGTCCGTCATTGTAATAAGCATACTTGGCGCCTGCCCCTGCAGCAACTGACTTGTCTGGGCTGCTGGCCTGCTTGCCAGATTCTCGCTGGTAACAACATCAACAGCACCGGTAAGGTTTACCTTTTTCTGAGTTCCGTATCCTACTACAACTACTTCTTCGAGACTTGTTACCTCGGATACGAGAGCAATATCAATAACAGATTTGCCTGAAACGGGTATTTCCTGGCTTACATATCCAATAAAAGTAAATACCAGTACTGCAGACTGATTGGGAACAGTTATTGAATACCTTCCGCGGACATCAGAAATTGTGCCTATAGTGGTGCCCTTTACCTGTATGTTTACACCGGGCATGACAGCTCCATTCTCACTGTCGGTAATGCTCCCGGTAATAACCTGCTGCTGGAATGAATTCTCATCATCTCCAGGCGCTGGATCCGCAGCCAGCAGGTTGACATGGGTGATAAGTACCAGGGTTATCATAAGGCCCTGATAAAAAAGAGCTTTGTTTTTTCTCAATAAAGAAAAAAATGAAACGAGTCTTTCTTTCATGATTAATTTGTAAAGAATTAATGGTTAGAAACAGAATTAGTATTTAGAAAATCAAAAGTCCTCCATGAAAGGAGTTGTCTACGAAATACGTTCTTGACGTAAAGATCAGATCGGTTCTTTTAGATAAAGGAGTTAGTTTGTTTCATAGGCATGGATTTAGAGGTAATAATAAATTTAGAAGTAGTAGGAAAAGTTAATACTGTAATGTTATTAAGCAAAACATTGTTTGTGCTGTTAGATATTCAAATGTATGAAGAATAAAATTAAAATTGCAAGAATAAATTATTCGAATTTGGAAAAATTTTAACGGATGATTTCGGTGTTTGTCTGAGAACCCTATCTCCAATCCTTCCCCTTAAGCCTAATGGGAAGGATGTCCAATAAAGTTGCATCTTATAGCTACACTCCTTTCCTAGCCCTAAGG
>CAZPMM010000183.1:0-5146 GCA_964587405.1 uncultured Rikenellaceae bacterium | reverse complement strand
AATTTCTGGAAAAAAACTTACATATAGTAACATTAAATGTTCCCTTTCCTCCGGATTACGGTGGAATGATTGACTGTTACCACAGGATCAGATCCCTTAAAAATTCAGGGATTAAAATACATCTTCATGCTTATGAATACGGTCGTCCACCAAGTAAAGAGCTCGAAGAATTATGCAGCAGTGTAGTATATTATCCACGCATTATATCTTTTAAACAGCATTTTTCTTTTCTGCCTTATTCAGTTATTTCACGTAATTCGAAACAACTTCTTGAAGATCTTTTAAAAGATGATTTTCCCATATTGTTTGACGGTATCCAGACTACTATATTTCTGGCAAATCCTTTGCTTGCCGGAAGGAAAAAAGTTGTAAGGATACATAATACCGAACCACACTATTATCTTACTCTTGCACAGTATGAGAAAAACCTTATCAAAAAAGCCTATTACATACTGGAAGCTTTTAAATTATCGCGATATGAAAAAATCCTCAGGAAATCCGATCACTTGTTAACCTTATCATTTGTCGATCAGGATTACTATAACAGCAGATTTCATAATTCGATCCTGCTTGCATCATTTCATCCCTTTGACATGATAAACATATTACCGGGGAAAGGCAATTATATTTTATATCATGGAGATCTGTCGATAAATGAAAATATTGCTGTTGCGAAGTTTCTGATCAGGAAAGTATTTTCCAGGCTTACTTATCCCTGTATAATCGCCGGCAAAAATCCCCCCTCATATCTTATTGCTGAAACTGAAAAACATGATAATATCAGCCTCATTGCTGATCCTGAAAGTAACAGAATGGATGAGTTGATCAGAAATGCGCAGATTAATGTACTTCCAAGCATGGCAGTCAACGGATTTAAGCTGAAACTGATTATTTCGCTTTACATCGGGCGTCATTGTATTGTAAACAGCACCATAATAAAGAAAACGGGTCTTGAGTCTATTTGTCACATTGCTGACACAGGAGAAAAAATTGTTCAAAAGATTACAGCTCTGATGAGTCTGCCTTTCACACAAGAAATGATTGAAGAACGGATTAAAGTTCTCGCCCTGAAGTATGATAATAGAATCAATGCAAAAATCCTGAGCGAATTACTTTTTGAAAAAAGCCAATAATTGCATTCTGCGAATTACTCATGTATCTCAACCTCGACTGGATACGGGATTTATCTTATTAAAAAAATAGTATCTCCAGCATTACAACAAATGTCTATAATCTTCCTGACGCCGACTGGTTTGTGACAACATGAGCATTATTTTTCATAACAGCTTAAAATTTAATTTCAGATGACCCGATATTTTCAGTTGCAATCGATTTGTTAAAAAGAAAGTAACTATCAAATAAAAAAAACAAACCGGTAAATTCTTTGCATCATTGGAGAAAAAGATTAGATTTGAAGCCTTCTTTATTATTTAACAATTCATCTTAAAATATTTATGGTCAACCATTCCTCCACCAACCGTATCAGCAGAAGAGACTATATTTTTTCGATAACGATAATAGGTCTTTTCTTCTTTATTTTCGGATTTGTAACATGGCTTAACGGAATTCTGATTCCCTTTCTCAGGACTGCCTGTGAGCTTAGTGATTTTGAAGCATATTTTATCACTTTTGCTTTCTATTTTTCTTATCTTTTGATAGCTCTTCCATCTTCTGCAGTTCTCAAGAAAACCGGATTCAAATTAGGGATTTCGATAGGCTGCTGGATTATGGCAGTTGGTTCACTCATATTCATTCCGGCAGCATTGGCAAGGTCCTATGCCCTATTTTTGACGGGGCTGTTTGTTGAAGGAGCAGGACTGGCACTTCTTCAGACTGCAGTTAATCCATATATAACAATACTGGGCCCCCGTGAAAGTGCAGCTAAAAGGATAAGTATTATGGGTATCTGCAATAAAATTGCAGGAGCCATGGCACCTATTATCCTTGCAGGCATTATACTGAAAGATGCTAATATTCTTGAAGAAAAACTGGCTCAGGCAACTGATGTTGCAGCCAGGGCACTTCTTCTTGATGAAATGGCAGAAAGGGTGATCGTTCCCTATATTGTTATGGCAATTATACTTGTTCTGCTTGGTTTGTTAATGAAATTCGTGCAGCTTCCGGAAGTTGAAGCCGAAGAAATGGATGAATCGACCAGTGAAGCTCTCAGCAAGAGAACCTCTATCTTTCAATTCCCCCATCTGATACTTGGGGTCATTACACTTTTCTTTTATGTCGGTGTTGAAGTGATAGCCGGAGATACAATAATAAGGTACGGACAATCCATCAATATTCCGATGGAATCTTCAAAATACTACACCTCACTTACCATGCTGGCAATGGTTATTGGATATATACTGGGAATTATTATGATCCCCAAATATCTGAGACAGGGAAATGCACTGAAAATATGTGCAATACTTGGAGTTATATTCTCTTTGGGTGCTATTCTGGTTCCTCTATCTGTTTCATTTTCGATGCCATTTATAGACCTTATAACTTTTAAACCCATACAGCTTGTATTACCCGTTACAGTTCTGTTTGTTGCTCTTATGGGACTTGCAAACTCGCTTGTATGGCCGGCTGTATGGCCTCTTGCCCTTTACGGATTAGGAAGGTTTACCAAAACTGCTTCTGCAATGCTTGTTATGGCAATTGCAGGAGGCGCTCTCATTCCGTTGCTTTATGGAAAACTTGCTGATCTCTTCTCCACCCAAAGTGCTTATTGGATATGCGTTCCATGTTACCTGATGATAATGTATTATGCTTTCTGGGGTTATAAAGCTGGTTTGAAAAATGTCAACTGATCTTAAGGAAATATTCAACTCGTTTACTCCTGAAGGTACATTCCTCAGTGGAGAACCGTATGGCAGTGGTCATATTCATGATACTTTTCGTATTGAAACTGCTGAAAAAGACAAAGACGATTATATTCTGCAAAGACTTAATAACAATATTTTCAAAAATATTCCCGGTCTTCAGAATAATATTGAAAGGGTAACTATACATCTGAGGAATAAGCTCAGTAAAATACCTGGTGCCAATATCAAAAGGGAATGTCTGCAGCTTATCCCTGCAAAAGATGGTAAAAGCTGGATATTAGACAAAAATGGCAGTTACTGGAGAATGTATATCTTCATTGCTAATCATCGGTCATATGATATTGTTGACACGCCGGATAAAGCTTATGAAGGAGGGAAAGCGATCGGAAGGTTCCAGGCAATGCTCGCCGACCTCCCCGGTGAACCCCTGCATGATACAATCCCTTTCTTTCATGATATACAAAAACGTCTTGAGACATTTTACAGTAAAGTGAAAGAAGATCCTGCAGGCCGAACCGGTAATGTCTCTTCTGAGATTGATTTTGTTCTTAAGAGAGCGGAAGAAATGAAAATCATACTGAAACTCGGCAGTGAAGGAAAAATTCCATTAAGAATAACTCATAACGATACAAAATTCAACAATATACTTCTCGACGAAAACGATAAAGCACTCTGTGTAATTGATCTTGATACCGTGATGCCCGGCTATGTTCACTATGATTTTGGTGATGCTATCAGGACTGCTGCAAATATTGCCGCTGAAGATGAGAAGGAATTGTCAAAAGTAAAAATGGACATAAATCTTTTTGAAGCATATTCATCAGGTTATCTTTCAGAAACAAGAAAAACACTTAACCATGTTGAGAAAGAGTATCTTGCATTTGCTCCACGCCTTATAACCTTTACTATAGCCCTGAGGTTCCTTACTGATTATATCGATGGAGATCATTATTTTAAAATCCATCACGAACATCATAATCTCCAGAGAGCAAGAGCTCAGTTCAGACTTGTTGAAAGCATGGAAGAACAGTATGGCGAGATGAGAAGGATAATTGAAAAATTGGCTTAAAATATTATTGACATATTCAAATCGCGGAAATTCTATTTCCCTCTTCCTGATCAAAGACTACACTACTAATAGTGGAAATTGAAAACGACAAAAGAAGGGATGATTTTAAGGTTTGTGGTTTGATAACCCTTAAGTTATTGATTCAACTGATTAAGCCCTCTGGCGAGGGCTGATTTTTAATGTGTCTCATATTCGAATATTCATGGTTCTTAAACAATTAATTATTAATTACTTATCTTTAATTGACAGAATGCGGTCGAATTTATATTTGGAAATAATATGGGATTGACTAAATTTAACCCGGGAAAAACGGGCCTTAACAAAGGATAAATAACTGATGGAGCCCACATGATTGAATTTAAACGCAAACACGTAATGAATATAATTTTCAATCATGTGCGGTTCTCCGGCTTGAGCGGGACAGGCATCATATCGTTAAAATAAAAATTATATTCTGTTGAAAACTCCGTTAAAATAAATGGGTATGGATCTAGGGAGTAAGAGTTATAAAGCTTTTCTCGAACGACGTGAAGCGTTAAAAAAACAATACAGTTCGAGGCAGGCAGAAAAGCAGCATAAAAAGGGTAAACTTACTGCTCATGAACGGATCAATCTTCTATTTGATCCGGGAACCTTTGAAGAGATAGATACATTTGTCACACCTTCCTGTCAGACTGTTGAATTCGGAAAAGTAGAGAAAACATTCGGAGATGGTGTGATTGTCGGTCATGGGAAAGTGAATGGAAGACTTATTTTCGCATATGCCCAGGATTTTACCATCATGGGAGGTTCCCTTGGAGTTGTTCATGCCAGGAAAATATCCAAGATACAGGAAATGGCTCTCAAAATGGGATCTCCGATCATTGGCATGATGGATTCAGGAGGTGCGAGGATACAGGAAGGTGTAGCCAGTCTGAACAGCTATGCATCAATCTTTCATAATATCATACAGTCTTCCGGTATTATCCCGCAGATATCAGTTGTTATGGGGCCGGCCGCCGGAGGAGCAGTGTACTCCTCTGCCCTTACCGATTTTGTATTCATGGTAAATCATACAAGTTACATGTTTGTTACGGGACCAAATGTTGTAAAAAAAGTCCTTAACGAAGATGTTACCTTTGATGATCTGGGAGGAGCTGAAATCCATGCACGGAAAAGTGGTGTTGCTCATATGATATATGATGATGAAGAGAATACAATACTTGCGCTTAAAAAGTTTCTTTTATATCTGCCTTCAAACAATGTAGAGAATCCA
>CAZPMM010000182.1:0-5152 GCA_964587405.1 uncultured Rikenellaceae bacterium | reverse complement strand
GTGCTATTGGCGGAATAACAGCTGCATTTCTTAAAAAAAATGGTTTTAACGTTGAAATAATCTGTAAATATGATGATTATGCATCACTTATTCGTAACCAAGGTATTGAAATAGGTGGTTTATGTGGAAAATTTAAGATGAAAATGCCTGCCTGGGCATCGATCAGTGAGGTTAAGGAGAAAAAAGATGTAATACTTCATGCAACAAAGGCAACAGAAATGGTTGAAGCTGCCAGGTCTGTTATTCCTGTTCTTAAAGAAGACGGATATGTTGTCTCATTGCAGAACGGGATATGTGAAGATGTGCTGGGAGAAGTGATCGGTCATAATAGAATTATTGGATGTGTCACCGGCTGGGGAGCCACTATGGAATCTCCTGGCCGGCTTATAATGACATCAACCGGGGATTTTATACTGGGATATCCGGACAGAAAACCTGATGCTGACCTGAAAATAATAGCAAATGCCCTTTCAAAGGTTGCCCCGGTAAAGTTGACAGATAATATAATGGGGCATCTTTATTCAAAGCTTATAATCAATTCATGTATTACATCTCTGGGGGTAATTTGCGGACTTCATCTCGGAAAGATGCTGGCAATTAAAATGATTAGAAAAATATTTATTGAGATAATCCGTGAAGCAGTTGCTGTGGCAGATAATATGAAACTGAAAATTGAAGTTTTTGGCGGAAGGCTCGATTTCAGGGAATTCGTTCAGGGAGATGGTTTTCTGGCCGATCTTCGCAGACATTTTATGATCAGGATCATAGGATTTAAGTACAGAAGACTTAAATCCTCAAGCCTGCAATCACTGGAAAGAGGAAAATCAACAGAAGTTGATTATTTGAACGGATATATTGTTAAGAATGCCGGCAGATTCGGTGTGGATGTTCCGGTTAATTCTGCAATTGTCTCTTTGATCCATGAAATTGAACAGGGAAAACGAAAGATTTCACTGGATAATTTCAACGATCCAATATTTGACAGATTTAAAAAATGAGGATATCGATTTATTTAATAATTTTCGTAGCAAATATATTTAAATGAAGGAACTGAAAATTCCACCCACAAAAAATTCTCCCGAGATATTATTATCTCCGAAAGGGCTGATAAAGATAACAGGACGCTCAATTCATGAGAATGTGGATGAGTTTTTTTCATCGGTCGAAAATTGGGTGAGCGAATATATCAATGAACCTGCAGATGTAACTTGTGTGGATATGTACCTTGAGTATTTTAACAGTGCAAGTGCAAAAGTGTTTATCAACCTTCTTGATAAGATTAAACGTGTTACCCTGAAGAACAAAAAATATGTTGTTAACTGGTATTATGAAGAAGGTGATGAAGATATTCTGGAACGCGGTGAATATTTCTCATCTTTCCTCGATATTCCTTTCAACTTTTTCAAGATCGGCTGAAGGTCTAAACAACTCTGTTTTTTCTGAAATATAACAGGTAATCCGGATGCCGGAGATTTGTTATTATTTCATTAATGAGGAAAATATCAGGAATATATGCTGATCTGTTTAAAGATCTATTTTTCTGTTATAGTTTTTTCTCTTTACGTGAAGTATCAAGGTAAGCTTTGAGATATATAAGACTTACAACAAGAAAAATTATCCCCAACATAAGCAGCATTATAAACACCACGACCGGGTTTCCATATTCAGGTACAGGATATTTTATTCTTGTAATGAATCCGAGTATTGTAAAAATGATAATTATTATTGACAGAATCAATCCGAACGCTATCCTTGTCAGATCAAATATTCTTGTAGTTCTGTATAATCCTGAGTTCCTGAACTGGTTATAAGATGCTCGAGCATATTCACCTGCGCGCTGTTTTGCTCTGTTCTGCATTGATCTTGTCCATTCATCCATTGCTACCGTAAATGCATTGTCATTCTTTAATCTGTCGAAATTTGCGATCAGGAATTCATAAGCTTCGGTAACCAGAATGAAATTTTCCTTTGCATCAGGTGAATGGTTTAGATCGGGATGGAACATACGTGCTTTTAGCCTGTATGCTTTTTTTATTTCGGTTATTGAAGCATCACTATTCACACCCAGTACTTTATAATAATCCAGATAATTCATTCCGTTCTGATTAAAGGAAATATGTTACAATTAACATATTATTTTGCGAACTGGCTAAGGAATCAACCAATTTTTTCGTATATTTTAGAAATTCTTAATTTTATGGTTCAGTTCAGTCCCAAACATAGGAAAGACTTGATTAACAGTATAAATAATTATAAACAAAAATAAATTATCAACTCAAATCTGTATTGCTATGAAGAAATATAATGTAGGAATAATAGGTTACAGTTGGGCTGCCGGTGCCCATATTGAAGCTATAAACAGAACATCCCTGGGTAGGGTTACCGCCATCTGTTCATCGAGAACTCTCAATTCTGCTGAGATAAGTGCCCGTTATGGAGAACCTGTTACATGTTATACGGATTTGGATACGATGCTGAAAGATCCCTCAATCCATATAGTTTCTATTTGCGGTTATCCTGCTGATCATGCAAAACAGGCTGTTGCTGCAGCAACAGCCGGCAAACATCTGATAATCGAAAAACCTGTGGCGCTTTCATGGGATGATTGCCTTACTGTTGAATCCGTTGTCGCAAAAACAGGAGTCAAAACCTGTGTCTGTTTTGAATGTCGTTATTCGAGCCAGCTCACGGCAATAAAGGCAGTAATTGATAATGGATTGCTTGGTCATATTCATTATGGGGAAGTTGACTATTATCATGGTGTGGGGCCATGGTACGGGCAATACCGCTGGAATGTAAAGAAGGATGCTGCTGGAAGTAGTCTCCTTTCGGCAGGATGCCATGCGCTGGATGCTTTGTTGTTGTGTATGGACAGTGAATTTGAATCTGTATCAAGTTATTCGGCATGTTCTTTAAATGAAGACTTTGCAAAGTATGAATATCCTACAAGTTCTGTATCGATAATAAAATTCAAAAACGGAGCAGTTGGAAAAGTAGCATCTGTCATAGATTGCCTGCAACCTTATTATTTCCATTTCCATCTTGTTGGCAGCGAAGGAAGCCTCCTTGATAATAAATTCTATTCCAGAAAATTACATGGCCTGAATAAAAATAAATGGAGTGAACTCGCCGTTAAACTTCTCGATTCGGGTGATGTGTCGGATCATCCCTATCAGACTCAGTTTGAAGCCTTTTTCCGGGCAATTGATGAGGACAGGGAAATGCCTCTGACAAGTCTTAAAGATGCTCTTAAAACACATGAAATAATTTTTGCAGCTGACAGATCGGCAGCAACATTCGAAGCGGGAAGGCAAAAGAAATAAGCAGATTATTATACTATCCCTGTGAATCCCATGAATGCAAGCGCCAGGATTCCGGCAGTTACAAGGGAGATAGGGACACCTTTCATCCCTGCTGGAACATTAACCAGTTCAAGTTGCTCTCTGATCCCTGCCAGAATTACAAGTGCAAGGCCGAAACCAATTGCTGTTGCACCACTGTAAACAACAGATTCAAGAAGGTTGAAGTTTTTCTTTATAACAAGGATAGCAACACCAAGTACTGCACAGTTTGTTGTGATCAGCGGAAGAAAGATACCAAGGGCCTGATAGAGAGGCTGACTTATTTTTTTCAGGATTATTTCAACCATCTGTACAAGGAATGCAATCACCAGTATATAGGTTATTGTCTGCATAAATCCGATTCCGAGTTTTTCCAGGACATATACCTGGATCAGATAGGTAACCAGGGTTGAGAGGACTATCACAAATGTAACGGCTCCTGTCATCCCGATAGCCGTACTTACTTTATTTGAGACACCAAGGAAGGGGCACACTCCGAGAAATTGCGCAAGTACGACATTGTTAATGAAGATGGCTGAAATGATTAATAAAATGTATTCCATGGCTTCTATTTTGATGTTTTCCTGATCTTGTTAACAAGGGCTATCATATATCCGAGAGCTATGAATGCACCCGGGGCCAGAATAAAAACAAGGATACCGTCGCCATTAATGAATTTATGCCCGAAGATTGCTCCGCCGCCTAATACTTCTCTTACGGCTCCAAGTAAACCCAGCGCCAGTGTAAATCCGAGCCCCATTCCGGCACCATCATTAAACGAAGAAAGGATACTGTTCTTACTGGCAAAGGCTTCGGCTCTTCCCAGAACGATGCAGTTTACAACTATTAGCGGGATAAATATGCCAAGAGCCTGGTACAACTCCGGTACATATGCCTGCATTACCAGATCGACAATGGTTACAAAAGATGCAATTATAACAATGAAGGCAGGGATTCTGACTTTATCGGGTATTACATCTGATAGCAGTGATATTACTACATTTGAGCCTATAAGCACAAAGGTTGTGGCAATACCCATACCCATTCCATTCAGAGTTGAGGTGGTTGTTGCAAGGGTAGGACAGGTACCCAGTACCAGTACCAGTATCGGATTTTCCTTTATAAAACCTTTTGTGAAATTTTGTAACTGATTCATTGAAGATCTCCTTTCTTTAAAGTATTAAATGCACGCTGAACAGCATCGCAAAAAGCACGTGAACTTATAGTTGCGGCAGTTATTGCATCGACATCACCTCCATCTTGTTTTACCTTAAGAGTCAATGCTCCGGGATTTTTACCGGTAAATTTTTCCTTGAATTCAGGTTCTGTCATTTTTGTTCCGAGGCCGGGGGTCTCTTTGTGTTCAAGGACAGAAATGCCACTTATTGAACCATCAGGTTTAAATCCTGCAATCAGGGAAATATAACCGCTGAAACCTTTGTTTGTATATGAGTTAACAGCATATCCGACAATTTCCCCGTTATTCTTTGCCGGATATACTTCAAGGCTGTCTCCATCACCGGTTGGCAGCCGGAACATTTCATCATTGGGATTATTTGTAAATTCCGGCACTACCTCCCTTATGGCATTAAGCTTCTTGTTCAGTACAGAGAGGGCAATGGGTTCTTTTGTCAGTTCGTAAACAAACCCCAGTCCTGCAGCACTTACCATAGCTATCAGGGTAAGCGAAAGTATCATGTTTTTGAGTGTAGATGCAGATTTAGCCATGTTTTACCTCCTCTCCAAATCGTTTTGGTTTGATATATGCATTCATCAGGGGTACAAATGCATTCATTATAAGAATTGCAAAT
>CAZPMM010000181.1:0-5156 GCA_964587405.1 uncultured Rikenellaceae bacterium | reverse complement strand
ATTCTGGTGTTGACCTGGTTTTGCTTTGTACTCCCCCTCATTTCAGACCAGCTCATATTGAAGCTGCTGTAAATGCCGGTAAACATATTTTCCTTGAAAAACCCTGTGCAGTTGATCCTGTGGGAGCAAGATCGGTACTTGTTTCTGTAGAAAAGGCAAAACAGAAAGGTTTGTGTATGGTTAGCGGGACCATTTACAGAGTTTCAAAAGATTACATGGAGACGAAAAGAAGAGTGAAGAATGGAGCGATTGGTGAAATTGTAAGTGCTCATGTGATCCGGAATGGCGGATCTCTTTGGGTTAGAAACCGGCAACCCGGTTGGACCGATATGGAGTACCATCTCAGAAACTGGGGTAATTTCTGCTGGCTTTCCGGAGATCATATCGTTGAACAATTCATTCACCAGATCGATCTTATGAACTGGTACCTTGATAAAAACCCAGTTAAGGCAATAGGCTGGGGCGGACGTCAGAGAAGGGTAACAGGCGACCAGTATGACTTCTTCAGCATAGAGTATATTTATGATAACGGAATTCATACACATTGTGCTGCCAGACAGATATCGGGATGTTCAAACTTAACAAAAGTACATATTGTAGGTACGGAAGGATATGCTGATGCAAAAGGAGCTCTGTATAATCTGAAGGGTGAAGAGATATGGAAATATCCGGTACCTGAAAAAGATGATCCGGATCAGACATGGGCTGTTAAAGATCCATTTGTACAGGAACATATAAACCTTGTTGCCGGGATTCGGACAGGTAATGTTGTCAATGATGCAGAAGCCCAGGTTATGTCAACCCTTGTAACTATTATGGGAAGAATGTCTGCATATACAGGCAAGGATGTCACATGGGAAGAAGTGATGAATTCAGATATGCGTCTTGGCCCGGCAACCTATGAATTCGGACCGGTTAAGGACATCCCGGAAGTAGTACCTGTAATAGGTATAGAACCAAAAATTTCTTAATCGAAAAAATTAGATATTCATGAACAGACGCAAATTTACCAAGAGTACACTCATGGCTACGGCTATGGCATCGGTTGTTACGGTGCCGGGGTTTTCAAAATTCGTATTTCCTGCATCCCGGAGTATTAAAAAAGGAATAATGTGGGGCAGCAACGGTGTCGGAACAAGCATAGCAGAAAAATTCCGTTCAGCAAAAGCTGCTGGTTTCGATGGTATTGAAGCAATGAGTCATCTTAACAGGGATGAAGTGCTCAGGGCTATTAAAGAGACTGGTCTTCCTGTCCCGAGTGTGTGCGGAGCCATGCACTGGAAATATCTCCTGTCAGATCCCGATCCGCAGGTGCGAGAAAAAGGTGTTGAGGCTCTTATATTATCGATCGAAGATGCTAAAACATACAATGCAGATACGGTTTTGCTTGTGCCAGGCAGGGTAACTGATACAATATCATATGATGAGTGCTGGGAAAGGTCAATCGGAGAGATTAAAAAAGCAATTCCTCTTGCTGAAAAACTCAATATCAGGATCGCAATAGAGAACGTATGGAACAACTTTCTCCTGAGCCCTCTTGAAGCTGCAAAATATGTCGACCAGTTCAATTCACCAGCTGTGGGTTTTTATTTCGACTGCGGCAATATCCTGGCTTATGGCTGGCCTGAACAGTGGATAAAAATACTCGGAAAGAGAATTGCAAAGGTGCATATAAAGGAATACAGCAGGAAGATAGCTGATACCCAGGGTAAATCAGCCGGATTTAAAGTGAGTCTCCGGGAAGGTGATGTTAACTGGCCCGAAGTGATGAAAGCGCTTGATGAAATCGGTTATAACGGATGGGCTACAATTGAACAGCCGGGTGGTAATACTCCTGAAGGATTAAAGGATCTTTGCGACAGACTGAAGTTAATTATCCAAAGCTGATATTATACATCTTTAAGAACTTATACACAGAGGAAATCCGGAGAATACACAGAGATACACAGAGGCAGAAAGAAATAACATCTGTGAAGCTTTGTGTGTCCTCTGTGTAATTAGATTAAAGTAATATTTACCTCGGCACCTTTTCTTTCAGCGGAAAGGTAGCCTGCATAGATAGTAGCTATTGTATCTGCTGCAAGAGTACTGTTACTTTCTATCGGGTCGCCGTAAGCTGCAGAGCGATAAAATGCCTCCATTTCATGCTGGTACCCTGTAAACCAGCTTTCATCGGGTGATACCGATGACCAGCCTTGTTTCGTTTCGGTTTTTTCGACAATATAGACATCTTTAAAATGGCTCTCGTCGGGAGTATAGGTCTGCATTGCATTATTCGGACCGATATTACAAATCGTTCTGTGATTGTTCGTATTCAATTCAATCCAGTTATGAACACCTCCAAGAACCAGTTCACTTGCAAAAATATCTGCAAAAGTTCCGTCACCGAAAACAACATGCATCAGCGCAAAATCTTCAATGTCTGTATAGGTTGTTTTAAGATAGCCTTGGCTAATATATCCGGGCATTCTTGTTATTGCATGAGTCCGGGCTGTTATTGAAACCGGTCTTATTGTTTTTCCCGTTCTGCTGATACCTTCGACCTGTTTAAAATACAAGGCAGCTGATAAAGGATGACAACCTTTCCCGATCATAGAACCACCTCCCGAAAATTTCCACTGGCCATAGGTTAGGGAATGAGATCCGGAATGGGATTCCTCACCGTGCATCCATAATATCTGTGCTTTTGTTTTGCAAAGCATGTCACGCTCTTTCATAATAGCCGGTGCATAGATCCAGTTTTCGGCATACATGATCTTCCCCCTGCTGTTCCGTTCTGCCTCAAGCATTCTCCCTACACTTTCAAGAGCTTCCTGAAGACCTTTTTCCCTGGGGAATCTGTCTCCGTTAAAACCGACACTTCCATCCCCGAAATATCCCGTGAAAGGTTTTTCAACAATAACATGCTTGTCTTTTCTGAGTGCAGCAATAACTATCTGTTCATGCGTCGAAGGTGGTGTACAGACATGTACAACATCAACATCATCAATCATTTCATCAATGTTATTGTATGTTTTCAGGTTACGTGGACCGGTAAATTGTTCAAGATTTTCTCTTGTTGGAGAATAAGAACCTCTGATATCGACTTTTACACTGAAAACCCTTAACAGGGCATCATAATGAAACTTTGCAGCGAATCCTGAACCTGCAATTCCGCAACGGATAACTTTTCCTTTCATAATTTTTAATAATCTTATTAAATATTTTTAACCATTGATTTCACCTAGTGACCATCCTGGGCTTGCCTCCTTTCAGAGGAAGAACATAAACCGTTGATCCTCCGCCCGGAAATCCTTCGCGGTGATGGCTGATGGCAAGCAGTTTCCCTGAACGTTCAATCTGAAGTACCTCATAATTTGATCCTCTTGCAAAGATCTGGTTTTCAAGATTTTTCATGGAAGCTCCCCTATTGTCCCTCCATTGCAGAAGAGTTAATCCGTCGCCATGAAGAGTGGCAGAAATATGTGGTGAATCTTCAGATGTTGATGATCTCAACATCCAGCCAGTCTTTCTGTGAGCTTCAACACCCTTTCTTTCGAATCTGAAATTAGCCGTAAGGATAAAATCACCTTTTATTCTATTGAAAAGATAATGAAATTCATCCCTTTCAAACCAGATATTATAACCCGATCCTTTCAAAGTATAGCTCTGGTCGCTTTTGTTATAAACAGATGAACCTCTGTTTTTCGGATTTCCAATATCGGCTGATGAACTGAAGATCCCGGTGGATGGGTCCTGTGCCTTTACATTACTTATTATAATGAGGCAGCAAATCAATACTAATAAGTTTTTCATCTTTCATGTAGTCTTGGAATTATAAAATTAAGAAATTAAAAATAATATTCCACGAATTGACAGAATATCGCATTTCAATTTATCCGATAAAACCATCAAAAGCCAGATACCGGCCTCTTTGAAAATAATTTTTTATAATCTGAAATCAGTTTATGTTAAATTTGTATAGATTTATCATCATTTTTAAATTGGCAATTTCAATTTTATGAATGGGCAGATACTTGTCGGAATTTTATTAATTTCTACGGGTGCTTTTTCTGCAAGCAGTTTTGCTGTTCCCTTCGGGAAAATAAAAGGATGGAAATGGGAGACTTACTGGATGATTTATGGCCTTGGTGCATATATCTTTTTCCCCTTCATAGCATGTTTGGTTTTTGCTCTCGGCTTTATTGAAGTAATAGAGGGAACTTCCTTTAAGGTACTGTCAACGGTTTTTCTCCTAGGTGCGGTTTATGGGATTGGTAATCTTTCTTTCGGATTGACATTACGTTATCTTAGATTATCCCTTGGATATGCGCTTTCTCTTGGATTGATGCTTGCGATCGGCACCCTGATTCCGCCTGTGCTTGATGGAAGGCTTCAGATAATGATTCAGAATTCAGGAGGAAAACTTCTGATAATGGGGGTGATTGTTGCATGTGCAGGTATTGCTTTATCTGCATGGGCCGGTATTTTGAAAGATAAACAGCTTTCGGAAGAGAAGAAGCATGAAAGCATAAGTGAATTCAATCTCCTGAAAGGATTACTGGCTGCGGGACTGGTAGGGATTGCAGGTTCAGCCATGTCTCTGGGTTTTGAAAAGGCAATTCCCGTATCTGATCTTGCTTTGGCAAAAGGTGTAGATCCTTTATTTGCCATGATGCCGGTTATGATGGTATTACTTCCGGGAACTTTTGTGACAACTATAATATGGTGTACATATTTTGGAATAAAGAATAACTCCCTGAAGGATTATTCAAAAGCTGAAACGGGGAAAGTCCTGTCATTAAACTATCTTTTTGGCCTTCTGGCAGGTCTGCTATGGTTCAGCCAGTTCATTGTTTATGGTATGGGTAGAAGTAAAATGGGGCATTATACATTTACTTCCTGGGGGGATACTTATGGCGCTGACTATTGCTTTTTTACAGTATGGGGGGATCATACGTTAAGAATGGAAAGGAGTCTCTGCCTGGATTGTTTTTCTTATGGCTATGTCGTTGATAATCCTTATAATTTCTTCATTCATGATTGGTGTAAGCGGTTCGGAATAATGATCTTTCAATTTCAAATTTAGCCTGAAAAAAATGAATTCAAATATGATCTCACGTGAGCGTACACTAGCAGCGATAAATCATCAGGAGTCTGACCTGGTGGTGGTTGAT
>CAZPMM010000180.1:0-5157 GCA_964587405.1 uncultured Rikenellaceae bacterium | reverse complement strand
CTTACAGGAGTTGTTCACATTTCAAGAAAGTTAAAGTTCAGAGGCGAAAAGGCCGGTATTAATTTCGGAGGTTCATACGTTTATAAAGAGCGGGATTTTATGATACATAAATTTATGCTGAATATCAGAAATTTATCTCTGACAGGAAATCCTGATGAATTATTCAGGCCTGAAAATCTCTGGCCGCTAAATGGGAAAGACTATACAAGCGGAACAACATATGAAGCAGGCTTTATACCATCAAATCCCAATCAGTTCAATGCATGTTCAATAAACACAGCCGGATATGTATCAACAGAACTTTGTCTTGTAAAAAAACTAAGAATTATTGCAGGTCTGAGGATTGAAAAATATATGCAAAGGTATACAGGCCAGAATCAACTGGGAACAATTGTACTTATTAACGAAAAAGTTATGGATAATCTGGACATTTTTCCCTCTGTCAACATGATCTATAGTATTTCAACAAATCAGAATCTAAGAGCTTCCTATGCAAAGACAATTGCCAGACCATCTTTCAAAGAACTATCCTTTGCAGAGATTACTGATCCCATCAGCGGCCGAACGTTTGCAGGAGGTATGTTCAGGGATGCGGATGATGTTGCCGGCAGAGTATTCTGGGACGGAAACCTTACAAGTTCAGATATTCACAATCTTGATCTTCGGTGGGAAATATTCCAGAAAGATGCACAAATGATATCTATTGGAGGATTCTATAAATATTTTATCCGCCCAATAGAAATTGTTCAATATGCCTCACAGACCGGGTGTTTTCAACCGAGAAATGTAGGTAACGGACAGGTTTTCGGAGCGGAGATAGAATTCCGTAAGAATCTGGGAATTATCTCAGACAGATTTAAAAACCTCAGTATAATATCCAATATATCCGTAACAAGATCAAGGATCGAATTGAGTCTCACTGAGTATTATTCAAAAATTGAAAATGCCCGGACCACTGAAAAAATTGAAAGATATCGTGAAATGGCCGGACAATCCCCATGGATTATCAACAGCGGGATTACCTGGGACGGATCAGATAAAGGATTTTTCGCCGGACTTGAGGCCGGGCTTTATTATAATGTACAGGGAATTACACTCCAATATACAGGTATTGCAGACCGTCCGGATATTTATTCCCTTCCTTTTCACAATCTGAATTTTACTATCAATAAAAGATTTGGAAAAGAAAAAAGAGTACAGATCGGATTTAAAATAGACAATGTATTGAATGACAAAAGAGAATCTGTTTTCAGATCTTTTAATCCCACTGATCAGTTTTTCACAAAGCTTGAACCGGGTACAACATACCACCTGAAACTGAACTATGTCATGTTTTAGCATAGTATAATATCTGCATAGTCGACCGAAAATGTCCGTTGGCTTTGAGAAAAAGTTTCAGCGGACATTTGTTATTTTGTAACATTTTTGTAGCAAATTATTCTTAAAAATGAATTTACCTTTATAAAATTTATTCCCTCAGTTATAACTTATAACTAATGCTGCAATATGGAACTGAAAAATAAAAGAATTCTGATAGTTGACGACGAAGAGGACCTTTGTGAGATACTCCAGTACAATCTAGGAAATGCCGGTTACCAGACGGAGATTGCTCATTCTGCAGAAGAAGTTTTGATAAAGCCTCTTGAGAATATTGACCTTATTCTGCTCGATGTTATGATGGGACCTATGTCAGGATTTAAACTTGCTGATAAACTGAGAAACGAATCAAAGATCAATATCCCTATTATATTCCTGACAGCAAAAGATACAGAGAATGACATTCTTACAGGATTCAGTCTGGGTGCAGATGATTACCTGCCAAAACCTTTCTCAATTAACGAACTTATGGCAAGAGTTAAAGCAGTACTTATACGTTCACAAACTGAAAAATTTAAACCTCAGCCGCTGATCCGGTTCGGCGAACTGGAACTGGATACATCGCGAAAAAGAATTATTGTCAATGATGAAAAAATCGAATTGACCAGAAAAGAATATGAAATACTGAAACTTCTGCTTGAAAATCAGGGAAAAGTTTTTTCACGAAATGATCTTCTTTCAGTAATATGGGGTAATGATGTTATTGTTACAGAACGAACCGTTGATGTAAATATTACCAGGCTGAGGAATAAACTGGGAATTTATGGTCAATCCCTGAAAAACAAAACCGGATATGGTTATTTTTTTGAATTATGAACAACTAAATGAGATCTATCCCTGTAAATAAAACATTCAGGAACAATCTTCTTGTATTTTATTCGGCTGTATACCTGATAATAACAATACTTGTTATAACTTATCAGTTCAACAGGGAAAAAGAATACAGGGTATCAACACTTAATGATGAACTCGACAATATAAACAGGATTATTGATAATTATGTAAGAATAAAAAAAATATATATTAATGATAATTACGGACTTGTAGATTCACTGATATTACTCCTGCCTCATCCAAATTTAAGGATATCAATTATAGACACCTCAGGCATTGTACTTTATGATAATTTTGTTAATGATTTCCGGAATATGGAAAATCACAGATACCGGCCTGAGATAATTGAGTCGTTGAGCAATGATTTCGGAACTGAAAAACGAAAATCAGGCACTACTGGTCTGGAATATTATTATTATTCAAGGTACTATACAAATTATTTTATCAGAACTGCTCTTGTGTATGACATCAATCTGGCAAATTTCCTGAAAGCTAATTTACAGTTCCATCTGATATTACTTATTTGCTTTGTCATCATTGGAATTGTCCTTTTACTTGTCACTAATAAGTTTGGAGAATCAGTTACACGGCTGAAAGATTTCACGGTCAGTCTGAAAAATGGCAAGCCATTCCATGCTGATTTCCCCAGAAATGAACTTGGAATTATCGGTACCGAAATTCTCAATATTTATAATAATCTCTTAGCTGCAAAAAACGATCTTATAAATGAAAAAGAAAAGCTCTCAAGTCATCTTAATGCATTAAATGAAGCTGTTGCTTTTTTTTCTCCTGATAAAAATATCATATTCAGTAACGACCATTTCATTCATTTTATGAATATGGTCTCAGGAGATCTTAAAATTTTTTCATCCGACTTTTTTGCTATACCTGAATTTGCATTTGTCTTTGATTTCATAGAAGCACATTCAACAAGGGAGATTGATCCTGTCAATCTGCCGAAGGTTGAAAACCAGATAATAAAAAATGGAAGATTTTTCCATATACAAAGTGTGATTTTTGCTGACCGAAGTTTCGAGGTCATAATAAGTGATATTACAAAAACAGGGAAAAACAAGCTGATAAAGCAGCAAATGACATCCAATATTGCACATGAACTTAAAACACCGGTTGCTTCTGTAAAAGGTTATATTGAAACACTGATAAACGATCCCGGGCTTGATGCCAAAAAACGCAGGTATTTTCTTGGTAAGGCACTGGCTCAGACAGACAGGCTTACAGGATTAATCAATGATATTTCAGTATTAAACAAGATAGAGGAGGGAGGTGATTTCTTCTCTCATGAAAAAGTCAATATTAAAAAGATCATAAAAGAGGTCAGGGACAATTTCAAATCGGCAATAGATACACGTGGAATAAAAGTCGATATTGAGATTAATGAAGCTGCAATTGTCAGAGGAAATAAATCATTGATTCTTTCAATATTTCAGAACCTTCTTGAGAATGCTGTCAATTATGCGGGAGATAATACAACAGTCAGTATTAAAATTTACAATAAGGACAGGAAGTTTTATCATTTTTCTTTCTCTGATAATGGAGTGGGCATCCCTAAGGAACATCTGGGCAGAGTGTTTGAACGTTTTTACCGTCTTGATTCCGGCCGCTCAAGAAAGAGCGGTGGCACCGGACTTGGTCTGTCAATTGTAAAAAATGCTATTTTACTTCATAAAGGAGAAATCCTGGTACGGAACAGGACGGGAGGGGGTACAGAATTCCTCTTTTCCCTTCCGAAATACTGAATGCATGAATAAATGATTATACTCTCAGTATACCACAGTAATGACATAATAAACAATAGCTCCTATTAATGCTGATATCGGGATAGTAAGTATCCACGCCCAGAATATTTTGGTAGTTACACCCCATTTGACAGCTGAAAAACCTTTGATAGCTCCGACACCCATAATTGATCCGGTTATCGTATGAGTTGTACTCACGGGAATTCCAAAATGCGTAGCCCCAAACAATGTAAGCGCTCCTGCTGCTTCAGCACAGAATCCTTCAAATGCTCTCAGCTTGGTAATTTTCTGTCCCATTGTTTTAACTATCCTCCAGCCTCCAAAAAAAGTACCCAGAGCTATTGCAGCCTGACAGGAAAGGACAACCCAAAGATCGGGCCTTTTATCATCAATCGATGCTAAGCCCGTAGCAATCAATGCTATCCAGATTATTCCCATGGATTTCTGGGCATCATTACCACCATGACCGAGACTGAATGCTGCAGCTGATAAAAGCTGAAGTCGCCGAAAATGTTTATCAACAGCTGAGGGAGAATATTTTTTAACAAGGTTTATTACCAACAGTGAGATAATATAAGACATAGCCATTCCCAACAATGGAGCAATAACTATAAATGCAGCTATCTTGAGAACACCTCCTGTAATTATCGATTCTGGACCCGAACTAACAATGGCAGCCCCCACCATTCCTCCCACCAGTGTATGGGATGAACTTGAAGGCAATCCCCACCACCAGGTAAACAGATTCCATGTAATCGCTGCAACAAGTGCTGCCGCGATTACTGTCAGTGAAACTACTGCCGGATCAATAATTCCTTTACCCATAGTGGTGGCAACCCTCAACGGAAAAACGGTAAAAGCAATAAAATTGAAAATTGCTGCCAGAAGAACAGCATTGAACGGTGAAAGAACTTTTGTAGAAACGATGGTCGCTATAGAATTGGCTGAATCATGAAAACCGTTTATGAAATCAAATATCAATACCAGTACGATGATTATATACAGAAAGGTCATTCATTTCCAAATTAATTATTATTGAATTTTTGATACAATTTTACGAAATAATTAATTTAAGTTTCGCACTTGTTTATAATTTGCACATAATTTGTGTCATCCTCCAATAGCCCGGGTGTTACCCCGGGAAAATGGTACCCCACAATAGTCACAACCCTGGAAGGGTTGACTTCAA
>CAZPMM010000179.1:0-5163 GCA_964587405.1 uncultured Rikenellaceae bacterium | reverse complement strand
ACAAGTAATGCTGGTAAAGTGATTTTGAGGATTTCTGCAATAGTTTCCATTGTCAATTAGTTTGTCAATATTATACAAACATAATTTATTTTGTATTTAGATTTTACTGTATATATTTAACCCCGCCCTTAAAGTTTCAAACATTTTAATTATGGAATATTTATCTGACCGTATTAAAGCCATAGCTGAATCAGCAACTATGGCAATGGCTAAAAAGAGCCGCGAACAAAAGGCAAAAGGTCTTGACATAATAAGCCTGAGCCTGGGAGAACCCGATTTCAACACTCCTGATTATATTAAGACAGCCGCAAAAAAGGCAATCGATGATAATTATTCCAAGTACCCTCCGGTTGCAGGATATAATGATCTGAAGGAAGCTGTGTCCAGAAAGTTCAAAGAGGAGAACAACATTACTTATTCCCCTGATCAGGTTTTTGTTTCAGTGGGAGGAAAGCATTCTCTGATCAACGTTATTTTGTCAATAGTCAATCCGGGTGATGAGGTTATAATACCGGCACCATACTGGGTAAGCTATTATGATCAGGTTCTTTTTGCCGGGGGAAAACCGGTTATAGTAAAAGCGACCCTTGAAAATGATTTTAAACTCAGACCCGGACAGCTTGATGATGCAATAACAGAGAAAACAAGGCTCATAATAATAAATTCTCCTTCAAATCCCACCGGTATGGTGTATTCCCGTAAGGAATTGGAAGCAATTGCCAATGTGGTTCAAAAACACGAAGGTGTATTTATAATTTCGGATGAAGTATATGAACATATTATTTTTGAAGGTGAGCATGTAAGTATGGCTTCTTTCAATTTTATTTACGACAGGGTGATAACCGTTAATGCCGTATCTAAAGCATATTCAATGACAGGATGGAGGGTAGGTTATATCGGTGCTCCTAAATGGATAATCAATGCCTGCGACAAGCTTCAGGGTCAGTTTACATCAGGAGTCTGCTCAATAGCCCAGCGTGCGGCTCTTGCTGCACTAACTGGAAAAGATAATTCACGAAATATAATGCGGGATGCATTTCTGAGGAGACGGAACCTGATCTGTAACCTTCTCAAGGAAATTAAAGGAATGAAAGTGAGAATCCCTCAGGGTGCTTTTTATGTTTTTCCTGATATCAGTTATTATATTGGTAAATCAGATGGTGAAACGACCATAAATACATCTGATGACCTTGCACTTTGGTTACT
Organism: uncultured Rikenellaceae bacterium; assembly: GCA_964587405.1. GTDB lineage: Bacteria > Bacteroidota > Bacteroidia > Bacteroidales > VadinHA17 > LD21. Next base: position 3,957 of record CAZPMM010000179.1, on the reverse strand, counting down.
TGAAAAAGCACAGGTCGCTGTGGTTGGAGGAGATGCATTCGGCGCTCCGGACTGTATCAGAATATCTTATGCTAATTCGGATGAACTTCTGACCATGGCAGCCAAAAGGATAAAAACTGCTCTCGAAAAACTTAAATAATTTCTGTATATGTTTCAATATTGTTATCTTTATTTCTTTACCACAATAAATGATATGTTTACCAATCTTAATTTCTACTAATATGATTTTACTGGTAATTTTTGGAATTATTGTACTCTTTGTAGTATGGGGAATATCACTTTACAACCGTTTGATCCGTTTCAGAAACAACAGGGAACAAGCATTCGCTGATGTAGATGTACAGCTTAAGCAACGACATGATATGATACCTCAGCTGGTCGAAGCAGTAAGAGGCTATATGCAGCACGAGCGTGGCGTTCTTACCGAAATTACGGAAGCACGTGCCAATGCAATGAAAGCAAAAACAATTGAAGAAAAGATATCTGCTGAACAAAGATTATCAACTGCCCTCGATGGACTGACAGTAGCTGTTGAAGCATATCCTGACCTGAAGGCAAGTCAGAATTTTCTTGATCTTCAGAATGAAGTTGCTGATGTCGAGAATAAAATTGCTGCTGCACGCCGGTTCTTTAACTCTTCAACAAAAGAACTTAATACAGCAATCGAGGTATTCCCTTCAAACCTGATAGCAAATTTTTTCAATTTCAAAAGAGAAGTAATGTTTGATCTCGGTGAACAACGTACTACAGTAGAAGAACCTCCTAAAATTCAGTTCTGAATCAAAAAATGAATTATTTTGGATTACAAAGCCATATCAGAAAGAATAACAGGAATTCAATCATAATCCTGATCCTGTTTCCTCTTGTTTTTTTTGGACTGACATGGTTGTTTGCTTTACTGACATCAATGGGAGAATCAAGATATTTTGAAGCCGGACAGGAACAATTCAATCTTATTTCAGTTGTCAACTCAAAATTCTTCAGAATTGTACCCTGGGTAACTATTGGTGTTCTGATATGGTTTACAATCGCATGGTTCTCACATACTACCATGATCAACAATGCAACAGGTTCAAAACCTCTTGAAAGAAAAGAAAATAAACGTGTTTATAACCTTGTGGAGAATCTTTGTATCTCATGCGGCATGACCATGCCAAAAGTGAATATTATTGAAGATGATTCACTTAATGCATTTGCAAGTGGAATAAATAAGAATACCTATACCGTGTCATTGTCAAGGGGAATCATAAACAAACTTGATGACAAGGAGCTTGAGTCAGTAATTGCACATGAACTGACACATATCCGTAACGGAGATGTGAGATTGCTGATCATTTCAATAATATTTGTGGGGATTTTTGCATTTATTTCCGAAACAATGTTCAGATCAATGAGATTCGGAAGTGTTTCACGTAACAGGAAAGACAGCAGCGGCGCTACAATGATTATTGCTCTGATACTTGCCACTGTCGGATATCTAATTGCATCTCTTTTCAGATTTGCCCTTTCCAGGAGAAGGGAATACCTGGCAGACGGAGGTTCAGCTGAATTGACCAGAAACCCTCTTGCCCTTGCTTCTGCCCTCAGAAAAATATCCGGCGATCCGGCTATAGAAGCGGTGAAACGTAATGATGTCGCCCAGATGTTCATCGAAAACCCGCGAAAGGAACTGAAGAATTCATCAGTGTCATTTACAACACTTTTTGCAACTCACCCTCCTATTGAAAAAAGAATTGAAATATTGGAGAATTTTTGACAGAAAGCGTGATGGCACAACAGTGAAATAGCTTTCTATAAATATACTATGTTATATAAATAGTGGGGTGGTAATATGATGCTTTTTCCCCGGACCATTGATAGCCTTCAAAACTAGTAATCGCTAAACTATTTTTTCTGTTTTTTCCGGAAAAGTTTTGGTTCTTCTCCATTAATAAGTCTCCTTATGTTTTTCCTGTGAGTCACAATAAGAGCAAGGGCTGTCAGAACTGAGAATATTTTAAAGAAAAGAGATGGAGTGTCAAATAATGCAAACAGAATTATAGGTAAGCTGATTCCTGCCGAAATTGATGACACTGAAACAAATCCGGTAATAATAAATGTTATAAGAAAAATACCAAGACAAGCCAATGTAGCCAGGGGATGAATTGCAAGGAATATTCCAAACATTGCAGCAACACCTTTTCCGCCCCTGAATCCGGCAAACAGGGGAAAAATATGTCCGATAATTGCCAGGAATCCTGTAAGTATCTGAAGATTAATCATTGCAGCGCTTCCTGCCGGTGCCAGATGTAATAGTCGCGGAAGCATTGAGGCAAAGAATCCCTTTGCCATATCAATGAGCAGAACAGGTATTCCTGTTTTCCATCCGAGAACCCTTATAACATTTGTTGCGCCTGCATTGCCGCTTCCATGTTCCCTTATATCGATTCCGTGGAACAGTCTGCCTGCCCATACTGCTGAAGGAATTGATCCGAGCACATAGGCAGTGAGCCCTGCAATGATGATATTAAATACAGACATAAAATGAATTCTGTTTATATTTTAAACCGTGACCTGAGTGCTGAAAACTGTTTTTTCATCTCCTCAGGAAGCCTGTCTCCAAATGTTTCAAAATGAGATGTTATGAGATCAATTTCGGTAAGCCATTCGTTATTATCCACCTTGAGAAGTTCGGGCATATTTTTCTTTATTCCTTCAAGGCCGTAAAGATCTATGCTGTCTTCCTTTGGTATATACCCGACAGGAGTTTCAACAGCATTATCTGATCCTTCAATACGTTCAAAAATCCATTTCAGGACTCTTATATTATCTCCATAACCAGGCCACAAATATTTCCCTTCTGAGTTCTTTCTAAACCAGTTAACATTGAATATTTTTGGTAGTTTGTTTTTGTCAGGGGCTTTTTCTCCGATCTTTATCCAGTGTGCAAAATAATCACTCATATTGTAACCGCAGAACGGGAGCATGGCGAAGGGATCTCGACGGACTCCTGCTTTAAGGCCAATTGCAGCAGCAGTGACTTCGGAACCGGATATTGAACCTACAAAGACACCATGATTCCAGTCAAATGATTGATAAACAAGTGGTAATGTGTCAGGCCTTCTTCCACCAAAAAGAATTGCCGAAATAGGAACTCCCATTGGATTCTCCCAGTCGCTGTCAATAACAGGACATTGACTGGCCAGAGTAGTAAAACGTGCGTTCGGATGAGCGGCAGTTTTGCCGGATGCAGGATCATATTTCTCGTCTGTCCACGTAATGGTATTTTCCGGTATATCATGACCAATACCTTCCCACCATATATCTCCATCAGGTGTCAAAGCTGTATTTGTGAATATTGTATTTGCCCTGCATGAAAGCATTGCATTGGGATTTGTTTTCATTGAAGTATTTGGAGCAACACCAAAAAATCCATATTCCGGATTGATTGCATACAAACGTCCGTCTTTGCCAAATTTCATCCAGGCAATATCATCTCCCACACATTCAACCTTCCATCCTGGTAAAGTTGGGATCAGCATTGCAAGATTAGTCTTGCCGCATGCACTGGGAAAAGCTGCAGCAAAGTATTTTTTTACACCTTCCGGATTGGTAATGCCCATAATAAGCATATGTTCTGCAAGCCATCCTTCCCTTCGGGCCATGCTGGATGCAATCCTAAGTGCAAAACATTTCTTGCCAAGAAGTGCATTGCCCCCGTAACCGCTTCCGTATGACCATATCTCATTTGTTTCAGGGAAGTGAGTAATAAATTTTTTTTCCAGAGGAGCACACGGCCATTTGCTGTCTTTTTCACCAGGTTGAAGAGGAACACCTACAGAATGAACACATGGAACAAAATTATTGTCCCCGAGCATATCCAGAACCTTTTTTCCCATACGTGTCATTATTCGCATATTTACAACAACATAAGGGGAATCAGTTATCTCAACCCCAATATGTGATATTTCTGAACCT
>CAZPMM010000178.1:0-5178 GCA_964587405.1 uncultured Rikenellaceae bacterium | reverse complement strand
TTCTGATTCTGGGAACAGGTGGCAGTTCAAAGGCTGTATCCAATACCATGAAAAAACTTGGACTTAACATAATTCTTGTTTCCAGGGAAAGGAAAGACAATATATTATCATACAAAGATTTAGAACCTGATATCCTGAACAGTTCAGACATAATAATAAATACCACTCCGCTGGGTATGTTTCCGGAAATATCAGGTAAACCTGAAATAAACTATGATCTACTTCAGAAAAAACATATACTTTTTGATCTTGTTTATAATCCTGAAGAAACAGCATTCCTTAAAGAAGGGAAGAAAAGAGGATGTAAGATCATTACGGGACTTAAAATGCTTTATTCCCAAGCTGAACGCTCCTGGGAGATATGGAATGATCCCGGTTTGTGAGAAATATTTCCCCTGGATATTCAATATCAACCAGGAATAAACCTTTTGCAGGAGCTGATTTGCCTGCTCTGCATCGGTCTTTTGCATTGATTATCCCTTCAAATTCTTCGGGGCTTATTTTCCCTTTACCTGTTTCAATTATCGTACCGACTATGGCTCTTACCATGTTTCTCAGAAACCTGTCAGCTTTAATTGTAAACACAATAAACTTATCAGCATCTTCCCAGAAAGCATTGAATATAGTACACAGATTGGTTTTGGTATCCGAATGGAGTCTGCTGAAACTTGTAAAATCGGAATGTCTGACCAGTAAATCACAGGCTTTGTTCATCAGATTAATATCTAAATTTCCGTAGATATACCATGAAGTGTCCTGCAGGAATGGATCTTTAACTTTTGAAATATAGTATTTATATGTTCTTGAAATAGCACTGAATCTGGCATGAGCATCAGACCTTACTTTGAATATCCCTGAAACAGAAATATCTTTTGGCAGAAATCTGTTCAATTTGAAGACCAGATTTTTATCAGTGTCATGATCACCTGACATGCTTTCGAAGTGTGCACAGAAAACCAGTGCATGTACACCTGTATCTGTTCTCCCGGCACCTGTAGTAACTATTCTTTCATTCAATATTGTACTGAGAGCATTGTCAATGATATTCTGAACAGTGATTGAATTTGGCTGAATTTGCCATCCGTGATATGATGTCCCTTTAAAGGAAATATATATAAAATATCTGGTCTTCAATTAATGCTTTCTGCAAATATAATTTAATAAGGAAGAAATACTTGTGTAAAAGTTGATAATTATTCGGTTAAAGGAGTTTGTAAATCAATCTTTAAATGTATTTTTACTATGCCTGGGATTCTGAAAATCCTACTAGTATTAAGATAATTCATGAATAAAAATCAAAAAACCTTGAACTATGAAAATTGATATGAGTTGGATAGATTATCTGATAATGATGATCTATTTTGTTTTTGTTCTTGGCATTGGATGGTTCCTGAGGAAGTATATGAAGAATGCCAATGCATTTCTTGAAGCGGGAAGATCCATGCCTGCATGGGTTGCAGGATTGGCATTTATTTCCACCAATCTTGGAGCTCTTGAGGTTATGGGCATGACTGGATCGGGAATGAAATATGGGATGCTTACTACTCACTTTTACTGGATTGGCGCCATACCTGCGATGATCTTTCTGGCTCTTTTCATGATGCCATTCTATTATGGATCAAAAGCACGATCAGTACCTGAGTATCTGAAGTTGAGGTATGATGAAAAAACGAGAGCTCTCAATGCGATCCTGTTTGCTGTTATGACAATTCTGGCATCAGGTATTTCCATGTATGCTCTTGCAATACTTCTTGAAAGAGTTCTCGGCTGGGATTTCAATATGAGCCTTTGGGTTTCGGCTATGATTGTACTTGCTTATACATACCTGGGCGGATTATCTTCAGCCATTTATAATGAAGTGCTCCAGTTTTTCATAATCATTATAGGATTACTTCCACTTGTATTCCTGAGTCTTAAGGATGTAGGAGGGTGGTCAGGACTGAAAGAGGGACTTGCACCTGTTGCTATAGATGGTGGTTATGCTCCGGATACTTTTATTACTACCTGGAAATATACAGCAGAAGCTTCTCAGAACCCGCTTGGAGTTGAATGGTTTGGAATACTTTTCGGACTGGGATTTGTCCTTTCATTCGGGTACTGGTGTACAAACTTCCTTATTGTACAGCGTGCTTTTGCAGCTGAATCACTTTCAGCAGCCAGAAAGGTTCCTTTGATAGGTGCCTTACCGAAAATGTTTATTCCTTTCCTTATTATTGTGCCAGGAATAATCGCCCTGGTACTGATGAATGATCCAGGCAAAGGATTTGCACTCCCGCTTGATTCTGCGGGAAAACCTGTATATGATTATACTATCATAATGCTTCTCAAACAATATCTGCCTGCAGGCGTACTTGGCCTTGGCATTACTGCCCTGCTCGCATCTTTTATGTCAGGTATGGCAGGTAACGTTTCTGCATTTAATACTGTCTGGACTTATGATATCTATCAGAGCTATATAAGAAAGAGAACTGATAACCAAGAGGCAGATGATAAGCATTATCTCAATATCGGACGCGTTGCAACTGTATCTGGTGTTCTCCTTAGTATTGCCTCAGCTTATATTGCAAGTAAGTTTGGTAATATCATGGATTTCCTGCAGACTATATTTTCAATGATCAATGCTCCTTTATTTGCAGTGATATTTCTGGGAATGTTCTGGAAAAGAACTACAGGTCATGCTGCATTCACCGGACTTTTATCGGGATTTCTGATGGCGCTGATACATCATGGTCTGACAGCACCGGTAGGGGCAAACACCCTTTTCAAAGGAGGATGGATAACCGTTGTTCATAATTATCCGGTCGAAATGGCTCAGAATTTCTGGACTGCGATCATAGCATTTACTGTTGCTGCAACTGTTACTGTTGTATTGAGCCTGCTTACCCGGCAGATGAAAACTGAAAGTGATCTGAAAGGACTTGTGTATTCACTTACTCCACGTATCAGTGATGAACATTTGCCATGGCATAAACGTCCGGCCGGACTAGCAATTATTGTTGGTGTAATTTGTGTTGTATTAAGTATTATATTCTGGTAGGAGGAAAAAAAATGGTAGATATAAGATATCCAATAGGACTGATGTTCACAATACTGGGAGTATTAGTAACAGTTTTCGGTTTTTTTACATCCGATTCAGATATGTATCAGAAATCACTTGGTATTAATGTCAATATCATTATGGGTATTCTGATGCTGGTCTTTGGAATTTTCATGCTCTATTTTGCATTGAGAAAAAAGAATAAAGCATAGTAATTTAATAACTATGGGTAATCCATATATATAAATCAGCGCAATCTGAACATCCTGAATATTTGCTTTTTAGAGCAAGGGTTACTCTATATTTGAACTGTTTCTTCTGCTATTAAAGGACATTCATTCTCTCCTTCAGGGATTGAAGTTGGTTATTGACAGCTATTGATCGCAAAGGGGGTATTTATGGATGAAACCCACATCCCGTCTTAGGCAGGACAAACACGTATGTATATAATTTTCAAACATGTGGGTTCCCCCGCTTGAACGGGACAGGTATCAGACCATTAAAATCAAAATTATATTATGATGAAAGTTGAAAAATTGATTCTATGATAAAGTATTTATTTTCCAGCGATAATACAGCCGGTGTTCATCCGGCTATTATGAATGAGATACAGATAGCCAATGACGGACACGCAGCGGGTTATGGAAATGATGAATACACCCAGGAGGCATTATCTTTATTTAAAAAACAACTCGGACCCGATACTGAAACTTTCTTTGTTTTTACTGGTACAGCAGCAAATGTGCTGTGTTTATCCGGTGTGATGAAGTCATGGAATTCGGTTATTACGGCATCTACCGCTCATCTTGAGCAGGATGAATGTGGTGCTCCCGAAAAATTTACAGGTTCAAAGGTTCTCACCGTTGATACGGAAAATGGGAAAATCACTCCGGATATGATTGAAAAACATATGCACGGATTTGATTTTGAACATCATTCACAACCAAAGGTTATTTCAATAACACAGCCCACCGAAATGGGAACTGTTTACACTGCTGATGAGATAAGGAGTATAGCAGATTATGCTCATTCACACGAGATGTTTTTTCACATGGACGGAGCAAGGATAGGAAATGCTTCGGTTACACTTGGCCTTCCCTTCAGGAGGTTTACAACTGACTGTGGTGTGGATATTTTATCTTTCGGTGGCACAAAGAATGGCATGATGTATGGTGAAGCTGTATGCTTTCTGAGGAAAATGCTGTCTGCTGATTTTAAATACATAAGGAAACAGAGTATGCAGCTTGCCTCAAAAATGAGATTTATATCTGCACAGTATATAGCATATTTCAGGGATGATCTGTGGAAAGAATGTGCATCACATGCAAACAGAATGGCAGGAATACTTGCTGAAAAGATATCCGGATTACCAGGAATAAAAATCACACAGGTTGTACAGGCTAATAGTGTTTTCGTTATTATGCCTGGAAATGTTGCAGAGAAGGTTAGCAGATCCTATTTCTTTTATCCCTGGAATGAAAAATTGTCTGAGTACAGACTTATGACCGGGTGGAATACGACAGAGGATGATATTGAAGGATTTATGACTGTTCTTACCAGGGATTACAAATATAGTGTCGTTTATATCATATGTGTCCCGAAACTTTACTTAGAGATATCCCACATAAAAAAAGAGGTGTCATAGCGGCACCTCTTTTTTTATGTTGATCAATAAAATGATTCTTATTTAAGCGTGAAGGCAATTGGTACCATATACCATACAGGAACTGGTTGTCCGCCCTGTTTACCCGGCTTAAACGCAGGAAGTGATTCAACCACTCTGATAGCTTCTTTATCAAGCTCAGGATCAACGCTTTTAAGAACGCTTACCTGGCTTATAGTGCCTTTTGAAGTAACACAGAATCTCACAATTACTTTTCCCTGAATATTATTTTCTTTAGCTACTTCAGGATAATTGGTATGTTCTGCAATATACAGCAGCAGTGCCTGTTCTCCTCCCGGGAACATTGGCATTTCTTCAACGACAATGAATGGTTCGGGTTCAGGTTCTTCTTCCTGTACCTCTTCCTTAATTTCCTCAACGAATTCAACTACTTCTTCATTCTGTATCTCAACCTGTGCTTCATCAGCTGTCATCAGCTGTGTAGTTTCTTCAGGCCTTACAGAGTCAACGACTACCG
>CAZPMM010000177.1:0-5218 GCA_964587405.1 uncultured Rikenellaceae bacterium | reverse complement strand
TCAAGAGGATGTACGCCTTCATTCCCGTTTATAATAAGCGTGAATGGTCAGACTCTGCATAACCATGATCATTCCAATATACTTAAAACCGGACATTTGATGGTTAATGATTCAGGAGTGGAGACAAACATGCATTATACATCAGATATAACCAGGACAACACCTGTCGGGGGAAAATTCAGCCAGAAGCAGAAAGAGATATATGAGATTGTGTTAAGGGCAAATAATGAGGCCATCAGAGCTGCAAAGCCAGGTTACACAAATCTCGGTTTACACAGGATGGCAAGCAGAATTATTGCCTCAGGTTTAAAGGATCTTGGTCTGATGAAGGGAGACATTGATGCTGCTGTTGATTCCGGAGCACATGCTCTGTTCTTCCCGCATGGCCTCGGACATATGCTGGGATTGGATGCACATGATATGGAAGGTCTGGGTGAAGAATATATCGGATATAATAATACTATTAAGCGCTCAGGCCAGTTTGGTCTGGCTTATCTTCGTTTTGCACTGCCTCTTGTCCCAGGTCATGTCCTTACAATTGAACCGGGATGTTATTTTATTCCGGAATTAATAAATATCTGGAAATCAGAAAAGAAATTTTCAGAATTTATCGATTATAACAGAATAGAATCTTATATGGACTTTGGAGGGATCCGAATAGAAGATAACATTCTGATTACTGAAGATGGAAACAGGATTCTTGGTAAACCTGTTCCAAAAAGTATTGAAGATGTGGAACAGGTTTGTTCATAAAATTCCCTGATATCAGACCAGCTTATATTCTGCTAATTTTTTACAGAAAACCTGTAAATAGTTGTTGATTTAAATATTTCACCAGGTTCCAGCACTGTTGTGGGGAACTCAGGACGATTAGGGCTATCTGGATAATGACCTGATTCAAGGCAAAGTCCCGATCTCAGGTTGTATGGTTTCCCTCCGTGACCTATCTTTTTTCCGTTGAGAAAATTACCTGTATAAAGCTGAATTCCCGGCTGATCAGTAATAACTTCCAGTATCCGGCCACTAAGCGGTTCATAAACTGTAACATCCACTTCTTCCTTATTGTCAAGGATAAAGTTATGATCATAACCACTTCCAATGATCAGCTGGTCATCATTCTCATTTATTCTTTCCCCGATGGTATGAGGTGATGTAAAATCAAAAGGAGTTCCTGCGACCTGACGTATCTCACCTGTTGGTATCATTACCGAATCTAAAGGCAAAAATGAAGATGCTCTTATTGTAAGGTAATGATCAAGTATATCTCCGTTCCCTGCTCCGTGCAGATTAAAATATGCATGATTTGTTATATTAAAAACAGTTTTTTTATCAGAAACAGCTTTATACGACATCACAATCTCATTATTATCAGTCCAGGTATATATCACCTCAACATCCATATTCCCCGGAAAACCTGCCTCCATGTCGGGCGATCTATAAGTAAACCTGACAGATGGGAATTCAGTTTTTTTCAATATTTCAGTCTCCCAGACAACACTGTGCCATCCTTTAGGACCACCAAAAATAAAATTAGGTTTATTATTCATCGGGAGATTATATTCTTTTCCATCCAATGTAAATTTCGCATTGGCGATCCTGTTGACATACCTCCCAATAGTGGAACCAAAGGAAACATCACCATTTACAGTTTCCTCAAAAGTATCATACCCAAATGTTATATTATCTTTTTGACCGTTTTTATCAGGAACTTCAATCCAGGTTATTTTCGCTCCGAAATTTGTAAGTTTAATTACATTACCCTCTTTGTTTGTAAGTGTAAGAAGATATACTTCTTTTTCATCATGGATTCCATAAACCTCTTTTTTTACATTCTGATCATTTTTGCATGAATGTATGAATATCGTAAGAATCACTGTAAGGGGAAATAATAATCCTGTTTTTTTCATCATAATATAATTTTATTTTTAATGGTATAATAGCTTGTCCCGCCTAAGCGGGAGAACCCACATGTTGGGAAAATTATATTTATATGTGTTTATCCCGCTTTAAGCGGGATGTGGGTTTTATTTTTAAATATTATAACTATATTATTGTAATTTAAGTTGTTCGTATTGACCTTTCATCGTCACTTTCATTTAATTTTAAGTCAGCGCTTGCTTATGATCAATTCTTCGACAAATATATTCTTTTCCGGTCTTAGGTTACAATAAGGTTTTAAATTATTTCGGCAAGTGATAATAATATTTATGACAACGGCAAAAATGAAACTGCCCCATATATGGGAACCGTCATTCGGCAGGCTGTTTATTTGTCCTGCACTTGGATTGATAAATTTGTTGTATTTTCACTTTCGGAACTCTATGGTAAATTCTGACAATATAGTTTCATATTGATAGTTTATAATTAAATGCTTAAACGGATTAACAGATTTTTTATTGATGGATAACAGGTTAATAATATTTATTTTGTGCCTCTTGTATGGATTAATGAACAACAGTTGTGACAGGAACGACGATGACATTCAAATCAGTCCGGATAGTTACATATCCTATTTTGAAAGTCTGACAGCTGAGAAGGACACAATATCCAGGGGAGAATCAACCACAATAACAGCGAAAGTGGCAGGCAATAAAATTTCTTACATATGGACAGCAAGTAAGGGGCCTGTTATCGGGGAAGGAAGTCAGGTCATTTATCTTTCTTCGGCTTGTTGCCATGGGAATGTTACCATTACCTGTGAAGCCAGAGCAAAAAATGGATCTGAAAGTAAGTCATTGATAATAACTGTATTGAAATGATACGGACTGTCACTGTGATATTGTTGTTCCTTTTATCTGCTAAAACAGCAATATCACAGTGTTGTGCTTCATCAGGAAATCCGATAGGGGGTACGGTAAATTTAGGTTCATTGGATAAAAAACTATTAAGAACAGTTTCATATTACCGTTTTTCTTATTCTGATGACTACTATAGTGGCAGTAAAAAATATTCCGGAAACCTGGCAAGTGTTGAAAAAGGAGTCTCCAGTTACCTGGGATTACTTCTGGGATATGGTCTTTCAGATAATGTGACCATTGAAATGGAAACGGCTTACGTGATCGGCAAAACAAATTTTTACAGATTAAATGATGAGAAACTAACAGGATATGGTTTTTCTGATGCTGTAATATCTGTAAGACCAACGATTTATCGTAGTCCCGACAATCAATTCAGGATTAGCGGCACCCTGGGATCGAATATTCCACTGTCGCGAAAACTTAAGCAGGTCAATGGAGTTACTTTACCCATTGACCTGCAACCGTCAACAGGCTCTTTCGGCATAGTTGCCCAGACGAATATCCTTAAAGAAAATTCTTTCAGAATGATCAGTTTCCTGCTTATAAATCGCTTTGAAAAGTATTTTGAGAACAGGCAGTATTATATTTATGGAAATTCCTTTTCAACATCAGTGTTTTTTTCAAAATTTTTTCCCTTTGAAAGTCAGAAAATTGACGGATCAACATTAATACTGCAGCTTAAAAATCAGATAAGAGGGAAAAATGTCAGAGAAGATGGGCAGATCGATGGTTCAGGTAATTGTTCCTTTTATTTTATACCTCAGATAAACTTAGCAATCTCTGACAACTGGCATTTTTCAATCCTGGTTGATATTCCCGTTTATCAGTATTTTAACGGGATACAGCTTGGTAATAAATTAGCCTCGTCGCTTATTATTTTAAAGGATTTCACATTTTGAGAATATATGATAAAAAAGATATTTATGACTGTAGTTTTATTAATCCTTTCTCTTATTTCATGGGGTCAGGATAGCTCTAATAAATCGATAATATTTGACAGGGTCATCCATGATTTTGGAGTAATAGAAAAAGGATCAAAAGCAGAATGTATTTTTACTTTTATCAATAAAAGTCCGAAACCGGTTGCGATAAGAGGAGTTAAAGTTACTTGCGGATGTACTTTGCCGTCATGGTCTAAGGAACCTGTACCTCAGGGTGGTTCAGGTAAAATAAAAGTTAAATACAATTCAAATATTACCGGTTCATTCAATAAGACAATCACAGTACTTATCACTGGTGATACTGAGCCTATTCAGTTGACAATGAAAGGAGAGGTAAAGAAGAAAGAAAAAAAGAATAACTGATTTCTGATGTTTTCAGAAAGTAAAATCAAAACATAGATAACAGATTATTCAGTTTTTTTATTCATTACAATAACCCGTATTTTGAATTAATGATATAAGAATTGGGAAATAATCTTTACTTTTTATCATCGAAATCGGGTATCGCCAGATATTCTCCGTTTCTGAGCGCAGATTCATGTGCAACAATACCGGGAGCCGTATAAGCCAGAGCTTCATATACATCTATTTCCGGTCTCCGGTTTTTTATCAATGAATCAATAAATTCATGAGTGAGAAAGGTATGTGATCCATCGTGTCCGCTGTTATGCCGCATTGGTTCGGGTAACATCTCAGTCTGCCACCATAAAGGCTGTTTAAATGTTTCGATGACGTTTGCCTTATATTGAAATCCTGCATCATCTTTCCCTGTTTTATCGGCAATCTTAACTATGGTATGTTCATCTCCTTCGTTCAATGCAGAGAAGAAACTCATTTTATCTCCTCTCCATTCACCTCTTTCTACACTTTTTAATGCACCTTTCCAATTCACCTCAACTCTGAAGGGATGGTTCTTATTTGTTTTAAAGAAAGCTGTACCGTTCCAGAAAGGATTATTGTAGGGATTATTTTTCAGCAGGGGGCTATCATCTCCCCAGCCCAGACCACTTACATGAGTCAGTCTTTCTCCGGTAACGCATATAAGAAATGATGTGCAATGTGTCGGATATAAGAGCGGAGGCATACCATGACGCCAGGTAGGTTTTCCTTCTTCAAACCAGAGTGTTTCAAGGCCAGGATGATTATATTCTGCAGCAGCACTGAAGATTTCTCCGAAAAGCCCCTCTTTATAGAATTTTTTGACCGAGATAGTGTTTTGCCTGTAAACGCTTGTTTCAGCCATCATATATGTTAGACCTGAACTTTTTACTGCATCTTTTAACTTGTAACATTCCTCAAGGGAATAAGCGGCCGGGACAGCACATAAAACATGTTTTCCAGCCTTAAGTGAAGCTACTACATGTCTTACATGATCAGGGGCTGGTGTGGCAATAAATACCGCATCAATTTTCGGATCAAGTATTAATTTCTCGAGAGACTCATAACTCTTTGAACATTTATAAACCTTCATCAGACGAT
>CAZPMM010000176.1:0-5229 GCA_964587405.1 uncultured Rikenellaceae bacterium | reverse complement strand
CTTGTTGGAAGCGACCATGCTGCAAACCGCTGGTTATTCATAAGTGAATATTATAAGGATACCCGCGGTTATATACATGAGGATAAAGGTGCCAACACAACAGTTCAGTGGGAAGAGGCGCGTAAAAGAGACCTGGGCATAGAGATCGGATTGTTTAAAAATATATTTACTTTAAGCATTGACTTCTTTGATGAACAACGTGATAAGATGCTGCTTGAACCCCTCAGTGTTACCATGCTTGTAGGTAATTCATTCAAGGACCTTAACCTTGGCAAGATGAAGAAACACGGGATTGAGATCGAATCCGAATTCAGGAAAACAACTTCATCAGGTCTTACATATAATATAAAAGGTATCTTCGGCTTCAATGAGAACCGTATCCTGTTCAAAGATGATCCGGTTTATGCTCCTGAATACACAAAGCAGTCGGGCAAACCTCTGGGAGCCCAGATCGATGGTGTGAAACTCACGGGAACCGGATATTATACATCGGTGAATGATATTCACAACAATGTTGCACCGATTCCGGTGGAAAAAATCAATGTGGGTGACTACAAGTTCCTCGATTACAAAGTCGACGGTGTTATTTCAATCCTAGATAAATATCCTATCAAAGGATCCCTATATCCTCCGATAACATATTCATTGGGAAGCGGGCTGGCTTTCAAGAATTTTGAGTTCAATATGATGTTTGCTGGCAATGTGGGTAAATACGTGGTATTCAACCAGACATATGAGGTAGAATTTGTAAAAGGCGTTCGCCGTGTACATATGTCGCAGCTTGATTATTGGAGACCCGACAATCAGGATGCAACACATTCAACCCTTCACTACAGCGGCCAGGGTAATGCCGATATTCTTTACTGGGCAGGCGGCTCGGGTGATGCCGGGTATGAGTGTATGGTTGAGAACCGTTTCTGGAGGAATGCAGATTATCTCCGTTTGAAAGAACTTAACGCTGCCTATACTATAAAATCTGATTTTCTTGCCCGCACGGCAAAGATTTCCTCAATGCTGGTTTATATAGCCGGAACAAATCTGTGGACCTTGACTAACCTTATTGAAGGTGATCCTGAAAGGAAAGATTTTCAGCAGGGATTCTATCCTCAGATGACAAGTGTCAAATTCGGAGTTAAGATGAGTTTTTAATCTTTTAACCTGACAACAATGAAAAAATACATAATATTATTATTATTTGCCATATGCACGTTTTCTTTGAATTCGTGCCTTGAAAGTTATCTCGACAAAGCTCCTGAATCGGGATTGTCGGAACAGGATGTTTTTACCAAATATGAGAACTTTATAAAATTCTTTTATGCTGTTTATGAAGGGGAACAGCTAAAAGGCTCAGGTGATCAGAGGGACTTTGGTATCAAATGCGGATATCCCTTGTTCTTTGATTTCCGCAACGACCATTTCTGGGCAGGCATGACCGATATGAGCGATGCCGGACGTGTTAAGGAAACCCAGGGTGTAAGGAACGGACGTATTGGTAAATACCAAGGCTGGACCTATTTCACGGGCGGAGTGTATTACCCGATACTTGTCCCGATGTTCAGCTCCATAAGGATTGCCAATATGACTCTCGACAAAATTGACATGGTAAAGGACATTAACCAGGAGGAAAAAGATGACCTTATAGCGCAGGCTCATTTTGTAAGGGCTTTTGCGCACTTTGAGCTTATGAAATGTTGGGGTCCAATGCCTTATATTACCCATGTTATAGGTCCTGATGACCAGTGGGACATTCCCCGTTTATCAAAACATGAGACCCTTACACGGATTGCTCTTGACTTTGATACTGCTGCCCGCTTCTTTGAAAAAGCAGGTAAGATGCGCCGTGACCCTGCTGCACCTGGTGCAATAGGTCACCTTAACGCACCTGACCAGTGGCTTCCAAATGGCTGTACTGCACTTGGATATAAAGCACGTGCCCTTCTCTACAGGGCAAGTCCTCTTAACAATGAGAAAGGTGTTCAGGACTGGCAGGAAGCGGCAATTGCAAACTGGGAAGCTATTCAGAGTGCAGAACAAAACGGATTTTTTCTTTTAAGCGCTGCCGATTACAAGAAGAATTTTGTGGGTGCCACATATACCGATGAACAGTTGTGGGCATGGGTACCTACGCCTAAAGCATATAATTACTACGGCTGCCTTTTCATAAACGGAGTTTTTGCCGGCCAGAAAACATCCTTCTCGGGAGAGAACCCGACCCAAAACACTATCGACAGGTTCGAGACCGCTAACGGTTATCCGCTTCGTACACAGCAGGAAAGGGACCTGGCAACATCACTCGGTTATTACAAGGAACAGGATCCGTATACCAACAGGGATCCCCGTTTCTATATCGATGTAATATATAACGGCGCCCCTCTGCCAGCCTACGGGACTGCAAAAATTTATTACGAAGTTACATCATCGGGTACTGTTTATGCTGAACTTCTCGACCAGTCATATTCGGGAATAACGAAAACAGGTTATTACATGAGAAAACGCTGGGGCGACCAGAGTGTAAAGAACCAGGTTCTCTGCCAGTATACAGATCCTCTTATTCGCCTCGGAGAACTGTACCTTAACTATGCCGAAGCTGCAAATGAGGCATACGGCCCGAATACTGCCGCACCGAATGCCTCAATGACCGCTGTCCAGGCAATTAATAAAATCAGACAGAGGATAAATATGGTCGACGTACTGCCACAGTTCACCGTTAGCACTGAGACCTTCAGACCCAGGGTAAAGAATGAAAGATTTGTTGAGCTTTGCATGGAAGGCGCTCATTATTATCATGATATAAGAAGATGGATGGATGCTCCACAGGTATACCAGGGACCTCTAATGGGTGTCGATATTGAAAAAGTCCCGGTAAGCGAAACTTATCCAACAGGTTATAAATACACTCGCCAGCCGTTACCACCCGACCGTCAGAGTGTGTGGTATCCCCATATGTATTACTGGCCTTTCAATGAGGCGGACGATTACAAGATGAAGAATTTTACGCCTAATCCACAATGGTAACAATAACCATATAAAACTGAATTTTATGAGATTTATTAAGATATTATTTCTAAAACACAGGTACATAGCTCTGTTACTGCTGTGTGTCTTTCTTACCGGAGTTATACGTGCACAGGAGAAAGCACAAGGTAAAGGAAAGATGGTAACTGTCAAACTAATGGTTGTCGATGAAGAATCAACGCCGGTCTCAAAAGCCAAAGTGGTTGTGGGCGAAGGAGTTATCCATGCCGAGACAGACAATATCGGTTCCCTGACAATCAACGCGTATCCTTCGGATTTTGTAACAATCTCTGCCACCGGCTACGAAAGAAGTGTTTTATTGGTACAGGATATTATGAAAGAAGGTACAGTAAAACTTACAAAATCGAAACTTTTTATGAGTTTTGATGATAACGTATCGCTCCCATATATGACGCTTAAAAAGCGAACGTTGACAGGAAGCTATCAGGTTCTTAAAGGAGAACAGCTTGAGAAATATCCTTCAAGTGACCTCCGTAATGCGCTTGCAGGTCTTGCAACCGGCCTTCAGGTAATAGAATTAAACGGAGCTCCCGGATTGAATGCCGAAGAGCAAAACATAACTTACAGGATCACCGAAAAGGTAAGGGTCTCTTCAAGAGGTTTTAATATTATATATATGGTCGATGACGTGCCGGTTGATATAACAGAGATACACATTGATCCACTTGAAATTGAGTCAGTTACAGTTATTAAGGACATCGTGGGAAAAGCAATGTTTGGTTCGGCAGGAGCAGGAGGGATTGTCAAAATCAAAACAAAGAGGGGAAGAACCAATGAGAGAATACTGACTGTAAACCTTGAAAGCGGTGTTAGTGCAATAGATCGTATGCCTCAATGGGTGTCTGGAGCCGAATATGCTTCTCTCAATAATCAGGCGCGAATAGCAGATGGACTGGAACCTTTGTATGACCAGACTGACATTGCTGCCTACGCCAAAAACGATCCCTACGATATGTTTCATCCAAGTGTTAATTACAGGGATATGATGCTTAAAAACACCTTGTTATTTAACAGGGCAAACGTCTCCTCTTCGGGTGGAAACAATGTGGTCCAGTATTCTGCATATCTTGGTTACAACGGCGAAGGTGATATCTACAAGCTTGGAGCAACCTCCGACTATAACAGGATAAACAGCCGTGCCAACATAGATATAAGAATCAATGACCATATTAAAGTAGATTTTGATATTTTCGCAGGGGTCAGTATCCGCCGTTCAGCTAACTATGGATTCTCAACAACCTACGGTGAAGGCGGATCACAAATGGACCTGATTGAATTCAACAGTGTAATTAATGATATTATTAACACTCCACCCATCGAGTTTCCCGTGTATGCCAACAACAGTCCTGAACTAAAATCTCCATGGTATGCAGTAAGTACAAACTATCCAAACAATCCTATCGGTAATCTTGTTGACAACGGATTTTATACCGAAAGCGGAAGAACCGGTGTGGTAAGCAGTGCTATTGACTATGATATGTCTGATATAATTGAAGGTCTTTCTTCACGTACATTTTTCTCATTCAGCGCTTTAAACCTGGTACGTATCGGGCAGGCCGACAATTATATAGCTTATAAGGTCATTCCGGGCGTCAGCCAGTTTACCGGCCTCGATACCATTAGTCTGGCAAAAGCCCACGATGGTGTTGATAATGTGAATCTTGTCAACCTTCATGACTATTATTATCAGCGTTATGCTTTTTATGAAAGACTTAATTATGACAAGACATTCGGGGATAACAGGATACAATCAACACTCACATATTTCCTGAATCAGCTTACCAGAAACGGTTACAAAGATCCTAGACGTCAGCAGAACGTTGTCTTCACAGGAGTATATACATTTAAGGATAAATACTCTATACAGGGTGTCCTTAACTATACCGGTACTTCAAGTTTTGATGAAGGAAAGAGATATAAGCTGTTCCCCTCGGTCGGAGCAAGCTGGGTGATTTCTGAAGAGAACTTCATGTCAGATTTTAAGTCAGTTGATTATCTTAAATTGCGTGCAGAAACCGGTATCCTCGGTTGGGAAAGTTACCTGTCTCCATTCCTCTACCGTAGTGCATGGTCGGCATCAACCGGTACCATGTTCGGGCCTTCCTCACTTACTACCAGGTGGTTCGGAACTACCAACGAAAGTACGGTTTACAGGACATACCCGGGGAAAACGGGTAATCCGGCTCTGACCTG
>CAZPMM010000175.1:0-5237 GCA_964587405.1 uncultured Rikenellaceae bacterium | reverse complement strand
TACTGGGAGCCATGGTATCTGGGTTATTACCCTCCCCCATGGTCCGATACCTGGCGTAAAACAGGGTTAACTGATGGTGCAAAAGGATTATACCCTAAACTGCGAAAGGAGGGATATGATCTGCATGAATTGCATGCCCTGATGGCGCCGAGGCCTTTTCTTGTTTCCGGCGGATCAGAAGATACCAAAGAAAGATGGATACCGCTTAATCATTCGATAGCTGTTAATAACCTGCTTGGTTATAAAAATCGTATTGCCATGGATAACCGGCCTGATCACTCCCCAACCGCAGAATCAAATGAAAAAGCTTACCTGTTTTTCGAATATTTCCTGAAATATAAGATGATCAGAGCAAATAAAAATTAAAATTATCTTAGCACATGAACATATGATTCTTCTGTTTACAATGTTTAAAACCATTCCTCATAATTCAATCATGCAGAACAGGACAAATAAGTATTTTTTAATCAGAAATGAAACAAATAAATCTTTAACAAACACATGGTTCTAACACAAATAATAATATATGATTATGATGAATTGATAAGTTCATACACCAGAAAAACAAATAACCCTATTATGAATTAATAACCCAATTATCAGTTATGAGTACAAATTATTCCAGACGAGGTTTTATAACCACAGCAGCCGCATCAGCCGCGGCATTTACCATCCCTGAACATGCATTTTCTACTGAGATCACGGAGAAAAAGGATACTTTCATCCTGAACCGTAATCCGCTGAAACTTGGCATTATGACCTATAAGGTCGGCAGCAAATGGGATATTGAAACAATAATAAAAAACTGCAAAGAAGCAAAGTTTGAGCATGCACAATTACGTACGACTCATGCTCACGGAGTAGAAGTAACATTGACATCTTCACAGCGTGCAGAGGTCAAAAAGCGGTTCGCCGATGCAGGTCTGGCTATCAGTCTCGCCAGTGCTTTTCAGTATCATTCCCCTGATCCGTCAGAACTAAGAAAGAATATAGAAGGGACAAAGCAATACCTTCAGCTGGCTGCCGATGTGGGGGCATTGGGTATCCGTGTATTCCCGAACGCGGTAGCGCGTGAAGGTGATCCTTCAAGGGAAAAGACCCTGGAACAGATCGGGAAATCAGTCTCCGAGTGTGCAAATACAGGACATAATCTGGGCGTTCAGTTAAGGCTTGAAGAGCACGGAACGGGTACTGCCAACATTCCTGTTATAAGGAAAATCCTCGATTACGCTGATAATCCTCACGTTTATATAATCTGGAATAATTCTGACAGTGATTATACGGGAAAAAACCTTCCGAAAGGATATGAAGGAATGAGTCTTGAGGATCAGTTCAATCTGGTAAAAGACAGGATAGGCAATGTTCATCTTCGCGAATTATTCACTGATTATCCTTGGCGAAGATTGTTCAGCCTGCTTAGCCAGTCAGGATATAAAGGTTATCTGGATATCGAATTATCTGACGAAAGCTGTGAACCTGTCAGGATGATGAAAAATTACCGGGTTGGTTTCCTCGCTCTTCAAAATGCACTTTAGATAATATATAAGGAATGAAGATTAGATCAATAAGCCTGATCGCGGAAACGTTTTGGGAGCAGAAAAAGTTATAATGAAACGAAAGACATTTATAACACTGGCATCATCTGCAACTGGAGGGATTCTGATATCATCCTGTTCAGGCAGGAGTACAGCAGGCAGCGGACCAAAAACAACAAATGGAATAAAAGCAGGTTCTCTTTCTGCTGATCTTGTTATCGGAGGAGGGGGTATGGGGGGATGTGCCGCTGCAATTGCAGCGTGCCGGAACGGATTAAAAGTAATAATGACAGAAGAGACCTGTTGGATCGGTGGACAGGTCTCACAGCAGGGAGTCCCTCCGGATGAGCATCAATGGATAGAATCATATGGAGCTCCGGCTTCATACAGAAATTTCCGTATTAAAGTGAGAGATTATTACAAACGTAACTATTCGCTTACTGCTGATGCCATAAACCGGGAATATCTGAATCCGGGTGATGGTCTTGTATCACGATTATGTCATGAACCATATGTTGCAGTTGCAGTCCTTTCTGAAATGCTGGCACCCTTTATCAGTTCAGGCAAACTGATACTTTTGACCGAATATAAAATCCGATCCGCTGACACAGACAGAGACATGATCAGATCACTTGAGGCTATAAATCTTCTTAATGGCAGTACCATTACATTAAATGCTTCATGGTTTGTTGATGCGACAGAATGTGGTGATTTGCTTCCACTTACAGGAACTGAGTATATTACCGGCACAGAATCTAAAAGCGAAACCAACGAACTTCATGCTCCTGAAAAAGCCGATTCAAAGAATAATCAGGCTTTTACAATGTGCTTTGCTATGGATTATCAACCCGGCGTGAATAATGTTAAGGATCCTCCTTCTGATTATGATTTCTGGAAGAACTATTTACCCCGGATGAACCCACCATGGTCAGGAAAATTACTCGAACTGAAATATTCCAATCCCCGTACTCTTGAGCCTAAAGAACTGGGCTTTCATCCGGAAGGTATTCAGACCGGGAATGCTCTCAATCTTTGGAATTACAGGCGTATAATAAACAAGAACAATTTCCTGCCTGGAATATATGATGGAGACATAACAATCGTCAACTGGCCTCAGAACGACTATTTTCCAGGGAATATAATTGATGTGAGTGAAAAAGAATTCAGGAAGCATGTTGATGCAGCAAAGCAGCTTAGCCTGTCGTTATTTTACTGGCTTCAGACCGAAGTACCACGGCCCGACGGTGGTCAGGGCTGGCCGGGTCTGAGATTAAGAGGTGACATTATGGGAACTGAAGACGGAATGGCAAAGTATCCGTATATCAGGGAATCCCGCAGGATAAAAGCTCTTTTTACTATTCTTGAAGAACATGTTGGTGCTGAGAACCGCAGACTGGTTGCAGGAGAAAAAGCCGGGAAAACTTCCGCTCCGTTTTTTGACAGTGTTGGAATAGGTTATTATCATATTGATCTTCACCCAAGTAGTATGGGTGATAATTATATAGATTTCAGCTCCCTGCCATTTCAGATACCGCTTGGAGCCCTGATACCGAGACGTATTAATAACCTGTTACCAGCTAACAAAAATATCGGGACAACACATATAACAAATGGTTGTTACAGGCTTCATCCTGTTGAATGGAGTATTGGTGAAGCTGTCGGTTGCCTAATTGCATTCTGCAAAAAGAAAAATATACCTGCACGAGCAGTGCGCGAAAAAAAGGAACTTATTGAAGAATTTCAAAAAATTATCCGGAGCCAGGGACTTGAAACACACTGGCCCGATAGTTAATTATTTCAGTGTATCAATAAATTATAGTTTTTATTTACCTCTTATGATCTAGTTGATCAGTATTGTATCTTATTTTAAATATTATTAAAAAATGAATCAATCAAAGACGTCTTTCCTTGACAAAATTGGGATGCCCAGACAATTAGGCTGGGGATACCTGGGGATACTTATCTTTATGATGGGTAATGGAATTGAACTGGGCTGGTTAAGTCCATACCTCGTTGACAGAGGTATGACTATAGAGCAATCCGCTTTCCTGTTTACTATATACGGAATTATTATTGCAGTATCATCCTGGTTCTCCGGCGTGATGGCGGAAAGCATCGGCCCGAAAAAGACCATGCTGACAGGACTGATTTTATATGTATTAGGAACAATAGGTTTCGTCGGATTCGGGGTAAAAGAATTAAACTTCCCTGTCATGGTGATCACTTATGCAATTCGCGGATTTGGTTATCCTCTTTTTGCATATTCTTTTTTAGTGTGGATAGCATATGTAAGTCCGCAGGAAAAACTTGGCCGGGCTGTCGGATGGTTCTGGTTCATCTTTACTGGTGGTCTGAATGTCTTGGGGACGTATTATTCCATCTGGGCAATTAAGAATCTCGGAAATATAAATACTTTATGGAGTTCCCTTCTGTGGGTAGCGATAGGAGGATTCTTAGCTATTGTTATAAACAATGCATCATTTCCATCCGGAAAGGATCAGAAATCTGTGAATAAATTCCGGGAATTGTTAAAGGGTCTTACAATAGTTAAGAAAGAACCTAAGGTGCTCCTCGGTGGAATAGTCAGAATAATTAACACAACTGCTCAGTTTGCATTTCCCGTCTTTCTCCCTGTTTACCTTGCAGGAAAAGGTTTTTCGACTGCAGAATGGCTGAAAATATGGGGAACAATCTTTACAGCCAATATAATATTCAATCTCATTTTTGGTTTTGTCGGCGATAAGCTCGGCTGGAGAAAAACAATAACATGGTTTGGTTGCATCGGTTGCATGATTACCACATTACTATTCTTTTATTCACCAGTGGTATCCGGAAATAATTTCTGGGTTGTATTAATGGCTGGGGTCATGTGGGGTGCCACTCTTTCTGGATACGTACCACTGTCAGCACTTGTACCATCTCTTGTCAAGAGCGATAAAGGCGCTGCAATTGCTATTCTTAACCTCGGAGCAGGATTATCTGTGTTCGTTGGTCCGGCAATAGTTGGATTGTTTATAGGAACTCTTGGAAATGAAGGAGTTGTCTGGATTCTTTCAGGCCTTTATTTGATCAGTGCAATTCTGACAAGATTCATTACCCTGCCGGAAAAAGATGGTGTTGAGTGATTAACTTTTGCAAGACCTGCTAGACCGTTCACGCAGGGGACAGACAGGGTCAGGGAGCAGAGACAAAGCAAGGAGCTACCAGAGAGAACAGACAATTAAACACTTATAAGAAAACATAAAGCTGAATTATTTAATGGTAGAGTTGAAATGATAATAAATAAAAAATCTTTAATTCTTATTCTGACGGTAATCATTCTTTCTGCAGTCTTCTGCAGAAATGAGAGCCGTGAAGGTAAATATGATATAGTAATTTACGGAGGGACATCCGGAGGTGTTTCCGCTGCAATCCAGACATCCAGAATGGGTAAATCGGTAGCTCTCATTGAACCTACACGACGAATTGGAGGACTGACCACCGGGGGACTTGGAGCAACTGATATCGGGAATAAACAGGCGATAGGCGGTATTTCGCGAGAGTTTTACAGAACTATCAAAGAGTATTATACCAATCGGGTAAACTGGAAATGGCAGAGCATTGAAGATTATCAGCATGGCAAAAATGATCCTGTCCGGGATGCCATGTGGACATTTGAGCCATCAGCCGCATTGAAAGTTTACGAGAAAATGATCGAAGCTG
>CAZPMM010000174.1:3912-5249 GCA_964587405.1 uncultured Rikenellaceae bacterium | reverse complement strand
ATCCCTGATTTAACACCTCGCCAATATTTTCTCGAGGTAGTGTCAATCCGGTTGAAACTGGAACAGAAGCGTTTCTTTGCCATAAGATTTTTGAACGGAAATTATAGAAATATTCGGCAGAGAAAGTGATTTTATCGTTTAAGATTTTTGAGTCAAATCCTATATTGGTTTGATTTGCGACTTCCCATGTTATACTGGTATTTGGAATCCTTTGTTCTCTAAGAGTTTTTACTTCAATGCTGTTATCAAAAACATAAGGAGTTGTAAAACCATAGGTTGAAAGGTACTGAAATTCTTCAATCCGATCGTTTCCTGTTTGTCCCCATGAACCTCTTAATTTAAAATAGTTTATAAAGGCAATATTATTTTGCCAGAATTCTTCCTCAGAAATCCTCCAGCCTAAAGAAACTCCCGGGAAAAAGCCAAATCTACCTTCTTTGGGAAACATATATGAGCCATCATATCTCCATACAAATTCTGCCATATACTTTTCCATAAAGTTATAGTTTAATCGTCCGAAATAATTCAAACGTGCACTTTCACTGGACGACCCGTCATTGTTTTTTTCATCTGCACCACCAGCGAAAAGTTCCTGTGCTACTGTGCTGATATAGTACCTTCTGAATGCCCAGAAATTCATAGAATTACTTTCAACACCTTCAATTCCTGCCAATACTTTAACAGCATGCGAACCCGAAAAAGTATGTTCATAATTGATCAATGCATTTAATGTTGTGCGTAATCCTTCTGACATACTCTGCCTTAGTCGTGGTTCCGAATAATATTTTGGGGCTTTAATGAGCAAAGGTTGATTATTTTCATCATAAGATACCCTGTCCCACCCATATAAATAATATGGTGTCTGCCAAAGTTTGTTGTTTCCGAAACTTTTGTCAATTGAAGCATTTCCTGTAAGAGAGAGACCATTGACCCAAGGTATATTAATGTTCAACTTGACATTACTTTCCATGGTATATAATTTACTTCTGTCATATCCCGTCTCACTCGTGGCCATTATAACGGGATTTTCACCACGTTCTATGTCGGGGCCAGGTAATCCGTTAGGCCAATATGCAGGCATGGTTGGAAAACTACGCAAACATGAACCAAAAATAGTCCCAGAACTTCGGGTAGGATAATTCCTGTTTTCCTGCCGTCCGGAAATATCAACACTTAACTTGATATTATCAGTTATTTCTCCATCTATGTTACTCCTGAAATTAAATTGTTTATAATTTGTACCACTGTTTTTATAATTACCATCCTGATATTTATATCCTGCTGAAAAGAAGTATTTGATTTTTTCCGATCCTCCGTCTAAATGAAAATTTAAATTA
>CAZPMM010000174.1:0-3902 GCA_964587405.1 uncultured Rikenellaceae bacterium | reverse complement strand
TTATTTTGTAGAGTAATTCTTTTATAAGTCTCCGCGAACCAGTCGGTATTGGGATATAACCATGGATCAGAACCATCTCTGAATTTTTGAATTTCATCTTGTGTATATTGTGGTGGACGTCCCCTGTATGAATGCACTTCATTTACCATCTGTGCATAAGTCGGTGCATCAGCCATTTCAGGGAGGACAGTTGGCATACTAATACCCTGATTTGCTGTAACAGTAATCTGCGGTTTACCACTTGATCCTCGTTTTGTTGTTATCAGGATAACTCCGTTCGCTGCCTGAGCTCCATAAATTGCTGCTGATGCATCTTTCAATATGGAGATGGTCTCAATATCTGCAGGATCTATTCCGATCAGTCTCCTGTTTGCTATACCATCAACTACAATAAGAGGAGAATTATCACCAAGTGTGTTTGCCCCCCTAATTCTTAACATAGCATTGTCAGCTCCGGGTTCTCCTGACCGGGTGACTGCTACTAGACCCGGAAACCTGCCTGCTAATGTATTTGTAATATTAATAGAGGGAGCCGTTGTTAATTTAGTTCCTTCAACTGCCGCGACTGAACCTGTCAGGGTCGCTCTTTTTGCAGTGCCATATCCGATAACAACAACCTCATCCAATCCTCTTACTTCAGGAGTAATTGCAACATTAATAATAGTTCTTCCTGACACATCAACCTCCTGGGTGATATATCCGATAAAAGAAAATACTAAAATTGCGTTATTATTTATTGCTGAAGGAAAGGAATATTCGCCATTTATGCCTGAAATACTGCCAATAGTTGTTCCTTTAACCATGATATTAACTCCAGCCATAGGTTCATTTGTTGAGGCATCTGTGACAACGCCCCGAACGGATACTTGTTGGGAGTCATTTGTTGCATGGTTTAATCTCATGGATTCGTTTGCTTTAATATTTATCGCTAATGAAAGCAATAAAAATAATGCCGAACCCACAAGGTAAATACTTTTATTTTTATTATAAAAGCTGGGGTTTAAATTATTTGTTTTCATATACTTAAATAATTCTGATTTTAATGGTTACATCATAGTCTGTACCCCTAAGTAAGTTGGCATATATGCTTATATAACATTTTCACAATAATGTAAATTATGCTAAAGATGAATCAGGGTTTCAAACTATCAATTAAGTGTTAGATTAGTGTTAATTTCAGATTCTTACTTTTATGAGATATCTGGTTTAAACGGTTACAATTAGAATTCTGATATTACAATCCTCTTATAATCAGCACTATAACTATTCGTCGTTATTAGCTGTAAGTCCTTAAATTGTCTGGAGGTTTATTATGCAACTTTCTTGTATTTGATTTACATGATTGAACAGATAATATTCTATTCAATTTTCATATTGAGAATACATTTTCTGCATGTGAATATTGAAGACTTAAGTATTATGTTAATAACTCAATATACACTAGCATTTTTTTGGTTGTAAAAGCGATATTAATTCACCATAGGCAGTTTGATTTAAGAGGTTTGTAAAGTCCTATTATTAATATAGATAAAATATTAGGTTGATCTTGTCGCTTGTGATACTACTGATTGAAATTGATCGTTTATTTCACACATCTAATTTACAAAATAGATACTAGAAAGTATCAATAATTGGTTAATTTTAACAAAGATTAAGTAACTAATATTTCGTTCTTGGTTTTTTAACACTTGTACATAAATACTATTGATTGTTTATAAGTGATTATTTTGTTATTTTTCGATCATAAATTATATCTACAATAAAAACCCTGCAAATTATTTGTGGTATATGAGACAAATAATCACTTTAGGGATAATTATAACCATTGGCCTGATAATAAGTTTACTACCTGTACCGGAAGGTCTTGAAAGGGATAGCTGGCTGTTTTTCTCTCTTTTTCTTTGTGTGATACTTGGCTTGATAATTGAACCTTTTCCTTCAGCATTCATTGGTCTTGCAGGAGTAGTTTTTGCTTGTATTCTGAAAATTGGACCGGTACCTTCTTCTACCGGAGATATCTCCTCGGAACAGGTATTAAAATGGGGATTGTCCGGATTCTCAAATTCAACTGTCTGGCTGATATTTGTGGCATTCATGTTCGCTCTGGGTTATGAGAAATCGGGACTGGGAAGACGGATTGCCCTGCTTCTTGTTAAAAGAATGGGATCATGCACTCTTGGCATAGGATACGCAATTGCATTTGCTGATCTTATCCTGGCGCCATTAATGCCTTCAAATACTGCCCGAAGCGGTGGTACTATATTTCCTATTGTTAAAAATATTCCGGTTTTATACGGTTCAACACCACAGGAAAATCCGCGAAAAATAGGTTCATATCTGACCTGGGTTGCTCTGGCAGCTACATGTGTGACAAGTTCAATGTTTTATACTGCTTTGGCTCCAAATATATTGGCGGTCAGCTTATTGAAGGAAACCGGATTCCCGGCGCCGACATGGCAGCAATGGACTTTTTATTTTCTGCCTTCTGGTATAGTTCTTATCTTACTTGTACCATTCCTTACCTATATTATTTATCCTCCTTCAGTAAAAATTTCGAAGAATATCCCTGAATGGGCAGCAAAAGAACTTTCAGAAATGGGCAGGATGACCCGAAGGGAAATAATTATGACCATACTGGGTTGCATGGCTCTTCTTTTATGGATACTGGGAGGAACTCTTGATATTAATCCTACTCTTACTGCATTAGCTGTATTGTGTCTGATGGTCCTTTTCGGGATAATAACCTGGGAAGATATAATTTCCTATAAAGTTGCCTGGAATGTTTTTATGTGGTTCGGAGCACTGGTTACTCTTGCTGGGGGACTTAACAATGTTGGCTTTCTGAGCTGGATCGCAAATAAAATAACTACTGTAACATCATCATTCCCTCCATTTCTGATAATGATCGTCCTGATACTTTCATTCTATTTTATTCATTATTTCTTTGCCAGTACCACTGCCCATGTTGCAGCCTTATTTACTCTGTTCCTGGTCACTGCAAAAGGTATTCCGGGAATTAATACATATCTCTTTATTTACTTGCTGTTATTCTCCGTTGGTCTGATGGGTATCTTAACTCCTTATGCAACAGGCCCAAGTACTATCTGGTATGGTTTTGGATATATACCATCCGGAACTTTTTGGAAACTGGGAGCAATATTCGGAGTTATATTTCTGATAATCTTATTAATTATTGGTATCCCATGGATAAACCTTTGGATTTGATTCAAATTTAGAATAACTACAGGTCTCAATACTTCAAGGTAGTGTAAATAATTTTCCGGAATCTTACTATTCATATAATATTCCTTAAAACCAAAATAATTTGTACATGAAAAAAATGTTATAAAAAACAGGATCCCGTAATTTGCCGATATATAGTGGTTCTCTTCCGGCAAATCACGATGATCCTGTTTAGAACGGTTGTTACCAGCTATACTGAGGGACTTTCATTAATTCTCCATCTTTCAAAGCTGATGAATGGGCGATAACTCCCGGAACTGTCATGTTCAGGGCCATAATAACATCAACCAGAGGGTTACGGTCCTCTATGATTGCGGAAATGAATTCATGACCAAGATTACCGTGTGATCCTCCATGACCGCCCGGTTCGACTCCGGGAGGGAGAGGAGGACGGTCCAGATTCGGAAGGTTCTCTTCAATGCCCACATATTTGTCATAATATGAACCTTTTTCACCCTGTACCCTGCCTGTTTCAGAAATCATACCGACAGTATTGGTTCTAGCCATTCTGGACATTCCTCCTTCAGATGTACGGAACAAAGCAATTTCACTGGAGAAGGGATTTTTATACTGATTATCTGCGGGATTATCAGATTTTCTTACCCAGCCCATACAGGAGACTTCTGTAAAAGTACCATCAGTTACTCCTACATAATAGG
>CAZPMM010000173.1:0-5249 GCA_964587405.1 uncultured Rikenellaceae bacterium | reverse complement strand
TCTGCTCTGAATCCATTGGAATCTATATTCCTCCTTACCGGAAGGAAGTTGCCGTTAAAGGCCGGAGAATTCCATTCGGAGCTGAGACTGGCAGTTGTTGACTTGCCAAGAGGCGTAAGCTGCAATCCTTCGGATCCTGAGAGGGAGATACTCATATCAATATTGATTTCCTGGCCGTGATGTAACTCTCCGGACCGGAATGAAATACCAGATTTAAAAATATCATTGTCCCTGACCCCGGGTTCTGCTTCCAGTTCCGTTGAACCAATCCTGAGGATGATCTTTCCCTTAAGGCCCCTGTTATCTGAAATGCCGGCAGTGTAATATGCCTCGTTCCAAAGGATCTCATGATCCTTTAAAATACCTTCCGGGGGGATGAGAAAATAACCACTGATCTTTAATTCAGATTCATAAACAACAGATCGATAAATACTCCTGTATCTTATTTCAGGCCGGATAATTCCACTGATGTCGAGGCTTTCGGGAAGTATATGCCATAGAGAAGTTACCGCTTTCTCATCTTTATTCTCAGGGATGCTGCGGATGGGTATATTAATGACCGGAGCGGAAAAACATTGCTTTCCTGCCCATTGATCGGATATTTCCTTTTTTACCTTTTCGGCATTTGCCTGCCTTTCCGTAATGATCTCTTTTATCATCTGCAAGGGAATGAGAAGTAACAGTCCGAGCATTGCCAGCAATGCCAGTTTTAATGTAAGTGACTGATGCCATTTGTTCGGATTGGCAATTTCGATTTTCATGTTATAAATGATTAAGTATTAAAAGTACTTTGAAATACAAAGCAAAATATAAAATTATTATCCGGCAAATATTTCGGATATTATTTTCGGAATTATTATAAAAGTGTCTTTATGATTTAATCCGATTTGTCTAAATTTATAATCTCATTCCTGATAATGTTACGGATATTTTTCACAGATCTGGTTGCCAGGAGAAGAGTGGGTTATTGCCAGTAAAACATTCAACCCATTGATTATCGGGCTTTTATAATACTGCTGATAAATTATTATTTAATTGCTTAGCAGCATGTTATAAGTGCTATTTGTTAAGAGTCAAATATGAAATTAAAACCTTAATTTTGACTATTATCTTTATTTACCGGACTCACGTATATTTAACTTTGGATTGAACTAATAATTATTAAATGAAGTCACAGAATAAACGTACAAGAAGAGAATTCCTGAAGACCGGTGCATTCATTGGCACAGGCTTGATAGCAGGTACCAGTTTTATTTCCTGCGTCAGGTCATCACCCAAGATAAAGGGAACTCGTCTTGAGCCTGCGAAGATAATTGGTGGCCTCAAAAATGAAGGCAAAAGTGATTTGATACCCGGAGCCAATAAATTTGTAGCTGAAGCACCGGGTGACGGAATGATTTTCAACTTTACCAAAGGTCAGCTGGTGGGGCAAAAATTCATTACTGCCGATATGCTACTTGAAGGGACCAATGTCACAAATTTTGGCATTGAGTTACAGGAAGGTGAAGTCGGACCGGCATTTGCTTTCCGTTTCTCATGTCTCAACGAATGTGGATTGAGAATGAGATTTCCTCTGGATCTGGTTGACATGAACAGGTGGGGAATTGACAGGGAAGGAGCATTCCTTAAGCCTCGTGTTTCGGGAGAAAGAGTCAATCTGGAGAATGTTGACCGAATGAGATTCTTTGTTAACCGTAAAGGGGTAAAGCCTTCAATATTCCACATGACGGAATTGATAGTTACGAACGAGGATGTTCCGCTAATAACAGACCCTGTCCTGCCAAAGGGAAAGCTTCTCGATGAGATTGGACAGAGTACGATCCATCATTGGCCCGAGAAAACCAAATCGGTAGAGGAAATGTCGGCAAGGCTCAAAAAACAGCTTGAGGATGCGCCAAATCAAAAGTGGCCTGAAGGGTTTACAAAATGGGGAGGCGACAAGACCCAAAAGCTATCAAAAGGTTCCGGATTCTTCAGGACGTACAATGATGGTAAACGCTGGTGGCTCCTTGATCCCGAAGGATATGCATTCTGGTCGGCGGGATTGGATTGTATCAGGGTTGATACAGAAGGTGCTTACAGCCAGCTGGAATCTGCACTTACATTTCTGCCCGGAACAGACGGCGAATATGCCGGAATCTATAAGTTCGGTAAAATTAAGCAGATTAATTATCTGGCAGCCAATTTTATCAGGACATTCGGAAAGGATGGGTGGCGGGATAAATGGGCCGACATTGCCTTTTCGGAAATGAAGAAGATGAGGTTCAATACAGTAGGGAACTGGTCGGAATATGAATATGCCGCCAAAGCAGCATTTCCGTATACAATACCGATGGGCTTCGTACCAACACGGGTTAAGCTGATCTACAGGGATTTTCCCGATGTTTTTGCCGCACAATTCCCGGAAGATGCAGAGGAATACGCAAACATGCTCAAAAAGACAGTAAATGATCCCGCTCTTATCGGATATTTCCTCATGAACGAGCCACAATGGGCGTTTTCAAGCGAGCTCCCGGCAGAGGGAATGTTGTACAACACACGCGAATGCGAAACAAAAAAAGCTCTTGTCGGATTTCTAAAGAATAAATACAAGGATGACAGTGCCCTATCAGCTGCATGGGGTATACAAACGGGATTCGATGCAATTGCCGGGGATACATGGAAGACAAGATTTTCGGAGAAAGCTCTCGCCGACCTGGAAGCGTTCAGCAGTATTATGTCCGAAAGGTACTTTACTGTGATATCGGAAGCCTGTAGAAAGATCGATCCCAACCATTTGAATCTTGGCATAAGATATGCGGGAGTGCCACCTGAATGGGCTGCCAAAAGCATGAAAGCATTCGATGTTTTCAGTATCAACAGCTATACCGAAAAAGTCCCGAAGGATGTTACAGAGCGGATCAATGAGATGTTAGGCATGCCGACAATTGTCGGTGAATGGCATTTTGGAGCTCTTGATGTAGGACTTCCCTTCTCCGGTATCGGTCACCTGAAGAATCAAAAGGACAGGGCCAAAGCATACAGGATCTATTTTGAGGATGCTGTTGCAAATCCAAACTGCATAGGTGTTCATTGGTTTACACTTTACGATGAATCGGCAATCGGAAGATTTGATGGAGAAGCTTATAACATTGGATTCCTCGATGTTTGCAACAAGCCTTATGACGATATGAGCATGGCAGCAATACAGAGCCATGAAAGGATGTACGATCTTGCCATCGGAAAAACCGATCCCTTTTTTGAAAAGCTGGAGTATTTACCTTTACTATTTTGATCCCGTTGACAGATCGGGAATAGTTCCTGATTTTGATGCGTCATTGATCCGGATTGTGATTGTAAGGGAAGGGGTTGAAGATTATGAGTTCCTTCATTGACTGAGCAATCTCATTGAAAAGGGTAAGAAAGGAAAAGAAATATTTTTTATTGATAAAAAATAATCAATTAATCTCATTTTGTTGTTAATTTATGATTCTTTAAGATCAGATGTAAATATTTATTCTATGACAATGCGACATTTTTGTAACAAACCTTTGGTATTAAGTATTATAATAGTGATGATCCTCATTTCCTGCAACAACAGGGAAGCAGGCATAACAGTAGTTTTCCCGGATGTAAGTGAGCCTGTTCAGATTACTAAGAATGATAAAGAACATCTTTTTGCCAGTTATTACGGGATAAATTCCTGGAGCAGGGATCAGAGATATGTAACTGTTCTTGAAACGGATATTAAGTACAAGCTTCCTGATGAGAATGAACCCGCAACCCTTGGGCTTGTTGATTTGAAAACAAACGATTTCATTCCACTGACTGAAACAAGAGCCTGGAATTTCCAGCAGGGTTGTATGGCACACTGGCTGGCAATATCACCTGATTCGCTCATTATCTTCAATGATTTCAGGGATGGTAAATATGTTGCAGTGATAATGGATGTCCATACTAAAAGAGAGATCAGAATAATACCTTATCCGGTAAGTGCTGTTTCTCCAAATGGGAAAGAAGCTGTAAGTATCAATTTCTCCAGGCTGAGAATAACGCGTCCCGATTATGGTTATGGAGGTAACGGACAGGATCCGCAGGAGGATGTTCCTTTACCGGATAACGATGGTTTATTTCTTATTGATCTCGAAACAGGTGAATCTAAACTGATCGTTTCACTTGCACAGGTTAAAGAACTTGTTCCACCGATAAAGGAAGGATTCATAGGCTGGTTCAATCACACTTTGTTTAGCAGGAATGGTTCAAAGATTTTCTGGCTTTCACGTCAGATGGATGAAACAAAGCGTATAACAACTTCTCTCACGGTTAACAGGGATGGCACTGATCTCAGAAGATGCTTTCCTGATAACTGGGAAGGTTCACATTTTGACTGGCTGAATGATGATGAACTGATGGTCACAGCCAATTTTCAGGGAAAGCAGTATGCTCATGTTCTGTTTACTATTGGTCAACAGGACTATACAAGACTGGGTAACGGATTGCTGGATTATGACGGACATGGAACTTTTTCACCTGATCAGCAATGGATGGTAACTGATACATATCCAAGTTCGGGATTGAGAGAGCAAAAAATATACCTGATGGATATGAAGACCGAAGCTGTATTACCTCTTGGAAGATTTCTACATCCTGACGAATTCAAAGGATTCTGGCGTTGCGATATTCACTGCCGGTGGAGCCCTCAGGGTGATATGATCGGATTTAATTCTATTTATACAGGAAGCCGGCAGGTGTATATCATGAAACTGAATTATTGACCTCTGTTACCCTTTCCCAACCTAAGCACGACAGGATGTGTCAGTTTTTAAATAAGCTCTATATAACAGAGTAAGAAGGTTATCAAAAAGAGCACAAAGAAGAAGTAATTGAGTATTTTATGTATGTTACTAACTAAATAACCAGATAATGAGAAAATTATTTATCCTCTTCAGTATGTCCGCTTTTCTGATATTGTGGTTAATAAATGCTACACCTGTCAGGGCAACTGATAAGGTAGAAAGTGACACTCTTACCTTTGTTCATATTAGCGATGTCCATATTTGTAATCTTACCGGATATCATCCTGATTTTGTACAAAAAAGGAAGCATTTTGGAAATGGTATTAACACTTATCCCGGATTTCTTAAAACAGTTCCCGGGAAAGTAAATGCCGATTTTGTTGTGGTAACCGGCGATAATATTGATTATTTCGAGGCTGAAACAGAAAAAGGAGGAATGCTTGATACACAGATCGAACAATATGCAAGTATACT
>CAZPMM010000172.1:0-5252 GCA_964587405.1 uncultured Rikenellaceae bacterium | reverse complement strand
ATAAGATGGGAGTTAATAATAAACGGCAGGTTCAAATAATTATTATTGAATTGCAGATGCATCCCATGGATTGCCCCTGCGAAAATATCAACATATTATAATATTTCTATCTGGTGAATAGCAACTCTCTGTATTTGGGAAGAGGCCAGATCTCATCATTAACAATAAGCTCCAGTTTATCAATATGATTACGTATATCCTCAAGATAAGGCTTTACCTTCTTCTCATACATAATTGCCTTATCGTATGGGTCTTCAATTATATTGGCTTTTTTTCTTTCTTCTATCATCTTATTTACTTTCCTGCGGATATCAGAAATATGATTCGAAATAATTATGACCATTTCCTTATCAGTTGCAGCCATTTTTTCATATTCTGCGTCACTGAATACATCTCTGAGTCCTTTTATGTTTTCCAGCAATGTATTCATATAAATTATGGCAGTAGGCACGATATGGTTGATTGCCAGATCACCAAGGACTCTTGCTTCAATCTGTACTTTTTTCGTGAATTTTTCATATTCTACTTCACATCGGCTTTCGAGTTCTTTTTCAGTAAATATTCCAGAATCGACCAGTACCTTTTTACCATCAGGATTCATATAACATCTGACCGATTCGGGGACACTGCTTATGTTGCATAATCCTCGTTTAATCGCTTCTGCATGCCATTCTTTACAATAGTTATCCCCTTCGAACAATACTTTCCGGGATGACTGGATATATTTCTTGAGAACCTGAAAAATGGCTTCATCCTTATTTCTTCCTTTCTTTATAATAAGGTCTGCTTCTTTTTTGAAATTTTTCAGTTGAGCAGCCACAGCAGCATTAAGGGAGATCATTGCTGCGCCACAATTTGCAGATGAACCTACTGCCCTGAATTCAAATCTATTACCTGTAAAGGCAAAGGGAGAAGTACGGTTACGGTCGGTATTATCGAGAAGTATCTCAGGTATCTTTCCAATACCCAGCTTAAGCTCCGTTTTCTCTTCAGGTGTCATCTTTTTATCTGTCACTTTACTTGCTATCTCTTCCAGTATGTTTGTCAGATAAGACCCCAGGAATACAGTTATTATTGCAGGTGGCGCTTCATAAGCACCAAGACGATATGAATTGGATTCATTCATTACCGATGCACGTATTATTTCGTTACTGTCGTGAACAGCTTTAATAACACTCACAAGAAATATAAGAAACTGAAGATTTGATTTTGGGTTCTTTCCGGGTGAAAGGAGGTTTACACCGGTATTTGTGGCCATAGACCAGTTATTGTGTTTTCCTGATCCGTTAATACCGGCAAATGGCTTTTCGTGAAAAAGAACTCTGAAGTGGTGTTTCCGTGCAATTCTTCTCATAATATCCATGAGAAGCTGATTATGATCAACCGCAAGATTAACTTCTTCATAAATGGGTGCACATTCAAACTGGTTGGGAGCTACTTCATTATGGCGTGTTTTAATCGGAATTCCGAGCTTATGTGCTTCACATTCAAAATCTTTTATAAAACACATCACCCTTTCAGGTATTGATCCGAAATAATGATCTGATAACTGCTGGTCTTTTGACGACTGATGCCCCATTAATGTTCTGTCTGCCAGAACAAGATCAGGCCGCGCATAATATAATGCTTCATCAACAAGATAATATTCCTGCTCTGATCCAAGAGTCGCAATTACTTTATTGACATCCTTATCGAAATACTGACATACTTCCACTGCTGCCTTATCCAGTTCCGCCAGTGCTTTCAGCAATGGTGCCTTATAGTCCAGAGCTTCACCTGTATATGAAACAAAAATTGTCGGTATACAAAGTGTTGTACCTACAATGAATACGGGAGAAGAAACGTCCCATGCAGTATATCCTCGTGCTTCAAATGTATTCCTGATCCCTCCGCTTGGAAAACTTGATGCATCCGGTTCTGACTGTACAAGCACTTCTCCCGAGAAATTTTCTACCATATGACCGTTATCTCCCATCTCAAGAAAACCGTCATGCTTTTCTGCAGTTCCGTCTGTAAGCGGATGAAACCAGTGAGTAAAATGTGTAGCACCATTCTCAAGCGCCCATG
The DNA here is from genome assembly GCA_964587405.1 of uncultured Rikenellaceae bacterium. Taxonomy (GTDB): domain Bacteria; phylum Bacteroidota; class Bacteroidia; order Bacteroidales; family VadinHA17; genus LD21. The sequence goes on along the minus strand of CAZPMM010000172.1, from coordinate 3,185 downwards.
CCTTGAGTCCAATAGCTACCTGTTCGGCTTCCTGCCTCGTAAGTGATTTGCCCACGTCAATAGCTCGTTTCAAAACCCTGAAAGCCTCCTTTGAAAGATAGTGCTCCATCTTATGCATATCGAACACATTGGAACCAAAATACTTTGATACATCCTTTGCGGGAGTTTTCACTTCAACAGGTTCTCTCTTGAAAACCTCCTTGAGTGCACTAAATCTTAAATCTGCCATCTTTTTAAAAAATCTGCTGTAAAAATATGCTTTTTTCAAATATACCCCCTGTTTTTTATGAAGTTTTTATATTTATTGCACTTTTTCAGCCCATACCCCCTGTTTTAACAGGGGCCTAAGCCGGATTTTATGTTAATATCTGATAAATTAATTTGATAGTCTCAATAAAGTATTATTATGCCATTTAATAAAATCAAATGATTAGATTATTACGACATGTAAAAGTAATTATGTCATAGGTTTTGCCGGAATTAAAAAATGTTCAGTTCAGTATTAAATCACTATAATGCTATTGGTCATTTGTTTTGTTGAATTTTGTTATATTTGTCGCCTGTATTTTAAAAAGTTCCAAATTATTAATCCATAAACCGCATTTTTAATGTCAGCCATTCAGTTTTTAAGGGAAAAAGCAGGTGTATTTGTTGCAGTCGTTATAGGAATCTCTCTTTTCCTTTTTGTTGTCAGTGATTTTTTTGGAGGGGGAAGAGGACAGAGATTACAGGCAAAAAAATATTACCAGATTGGTGAAATTTCGGGAGAATATATTTCTTACCAGGAGTTTGAGGAAAGGGTACAGGGTATGATTGAGATCTACAAATTATCCGGATCAACATCTATAGATGAAGCTACCTCTGAATCTATCAGAGAGCAGGTCTGGCAACAAATGGTAAGAGAACGTATTCAGGACAAACAATACAATAAACTGGGAATCGGGGTCAGTACTGAAGAAACTGAGGAAATGGTACTGGGCAACAATCCACATCCCATTGTCCAGCAATTATTTACAGATCGGTCTACCGGTGTTTTCAACAAATCTTTCCTTGTAAACTTTCTCAAGCAGACAGAATCAGATGAAACAGCCAACCGTTACTGGTTATTTTTTGAGGATGAGATAGTTAATGAAAGGATGAGCACAAAATATAACAATTTTGTTTCAAAGGGATTGTATGTGACATCACGTCAGGCTGAATTTGACAAATTAATTTCTACAACTACTGTCGATTTCAGTTATATAATGAAGAATTATGCCCAGATAAATGATTCACTTGTTACAATTTCAAAAGCTGATATAGAATCCTATTATTCGAAGAACAAGGAAAGATACCGTAGAAACGCTCTCAGGAATATTGAATATGTGACATTTAATATTGCACCTTCGGAAGAAGATATTAAAGAGACTGAAGATTGGATACTAAAGACTCGTGATGAATTTGCGACAGCTTCAGACCCTGTTCAGTTTATAAACCTGACTGCCGATTCAAGGTATAATAGTTTTTTTGTACCTCTTAATGATATACCAGCAAATCTTCGTGATTTTATAAAAAAAGAAGACAAAAATGAGATTTTCGGCCCATATGAGGAAGATGGTTCTTTCAAAATCGCAAGATTGATTGAAGCTGCTGACAGGCCTGATTCTGTACATGCCCGACACATACTTCTTTCACCAAATCAGATAAGGAACATCACAAAAACAAAAGAAGCAGCAGACAGTCTTATTAAGCTTATAAAATCAGGTTCGAAATTTGAAATTCTTGCCATGACCAATTCGGAAGACCAGGGTTCGGCACAGATAGGCGGTGATCTTGGCTGGTTTCCTGAAGGGATAATGGTATCTCCTTTTAATAATGCATGCTTTACTGCTAAAAAAGGTGAGATTGTCACCGCTGAAACAAATTATGGTATACATATTATAGAAGTACTTGAAAAGTCAAAAAACTCGAGGAAATATAATATAGGTATAGTAGACAGGAAAATAATTCCCAGTTCGACCACAAATCAGAGAATTTACAGTGATGCAAGTCAGTTTGCAGGAACAAACAATACATATGAAAAGTTTACCAGCGCCATATCGGAGATGGGACTTAACAAGCTCATGGCCAATGATGTTTCACCGCAACAAAAGACACTTCCCGGTCTGGAGAATCCGCGTAATCTGATTATGTCTCTCTATTCTGCTGAAGCGGGAAAAATAATTCTGGATAATAACCAGCAAGCTGTTTTTGAAGTAGGTGATAATTATGTTGTTGCATATTGCACCAGGATTCAGACAGAAGGTATAGCGCCACTTAATGCTGTTGAAAATGAAATAAGATTTGCTCTTTTAAGGGACAAAAAAGCTGAGATCATTGCTGAAGAATTCACAAAAATTGATCTTGAAGGTAAAAGTCTTGATGACCTTGCCGGTTCCATGGGTCTGAGTGTTCAGGAAGCAACAGGAGTAACCTTCAGATCATACACAGTTCCGGGTATCGGTACCGAGCCTGCTCTCGTTGCAGCAGCATCTGCTGCCAGGCAGGGTACTATTGCAGGTCCTGTCAAAGGTAATAATGGAGTATTCATGCTTTTCGTCAACAGTATTTCAACGTCTGAAGGTCAGGATCTGAAACAGGTACGGGAAAATCTGACGGCTTCATTTCAGATGAGGGGAGGTTATGAAGCTTATGAAGCACTTCGCAAAGGAGCTCAGATTGTTGATAAGAGATATAAATTTTATTAGCAGAAAGGTATATTTCGATATCTCCAACTGCGTTAAAATAGGAGGAAAATGAAACATGTTTTCTCCTATTTCGTTTTCCGGCCTTTCAAACCATCGTACGAACGGTTCTCGTACACGGAGCGGTTCCCTAAAATAAAACTCTATTGTTGCTGGTGAGGTTGTTTTCAGTTATCCGTATGTAAGTCTGCCCTGCCTCATGTCCTTCGGATGCCGTCGTCATGGCTCCACCAGAGCGTGTTCAGAACTTTCACCCTAAAACTATATAGAAAATCCTCTGTGCTTCTCTGGATTTTCTTTGTGTAACTTCATACTTCTTACTTCTTACTTCATACTTCTTACCAAAACAAAAGCCCCGGATTTCTCCAGGGCTTTCTGTTTTAAAGTTGGCGACTACCTACTCTCCCGCTATTGCAGTACCATCGGCGCTGACGGGCTTAACTTCTCTGTTCGGAATGGGAA
>CAZPMM010000171.1:0-5252 GCA_964587405.1 uncultured Rikenellaceae bacterium | reverse complement strand
AGTCTGATCCATCCAGAAAGCATCGACGGTTACAGATTTGGCAAGGCTGTTCTGTGCAAAGAGAGCATCCTGATCGCTTGGTCCCATCGTGAAACTACCGGCCGGAATAAAGGCCATCTCCATCGGTTCAGGTTCAAAGAACTTTTTCCTTCCGGGGACACCTGTCAATTCACCTGTATTTGAGGTACCGCATCCGGTAATAAAAATCAGAATTATTAGTAAAAACAAAATTGACTTTTTCATTACAGTAGGATATTAAGATGCAAGTAAGTTAAATTTTAAGTTGTTCATAAAAATCTTATACTTTTATATTTCGTACGGCTCTTACCCATGCTCAGGTCAAAACAATAATTGACCATGAACTCATGGGAGCCTGTAGTATTTTTTCTGATGTCCGACAATGGGAAGTCATAGGCATAACCAAAACGTATTCCGTTAAACAGTTCAATGCCTCCGATCCCTGTCAGAGCATCACCGGCTCTGTAAGAAACGCCACCCCATACTTTCTTATTGTATCGGAGCAGAGATGTTACACTTGCCTGTACGGCTCTTCCATCACTGAATGCAAAAACAGAAGGCATAAGTTCAAGTGACGGATTTGGCAGTTGGATATTGTATCCAGCTGTCACATAATAATGTCTTGTCAGATAAGGTTCTCCTTTCGAAAATTTAAATTTTGCCTGATTCAGATGCCGTACTGATGCTCCGGCATAATATTTATCAGTTGTATAATAGAGCCCGAATCCTGCATCGAAAACAACAAAACTTTCTTTATTGACAGGAATAAGTGGATCCTGATCAGGTTGTGTAAAACCGTCACCATGGGGAATGCTCCATGTAGGATCAAGTGTTTTGTTCATAACTCCCAGATTGACACCAATGCCAAGTTTGCCGGTTCCTATATCGACCAGTAATGAATAGATACCCGAGATATTAATATCGGAGTCGAATCCCACCTGGTCGCTTTCCACCATCATGCCTATCCCGCTCTGTATTTTAAAAGGAGATACCGGGGCACTTATATTGAATGTTGTTGTTGAAGGAGCCCTGTCGAATCCTAACCACTGTTGTCTGTTAAGTGCTGTAGCACAAATCATCCCCGACGTTCCTGCTATTCCCGGATTGAAGGTAAGGGTACTGAACATATAATTGCTTGACAACGGATCCTGCTGAGACCACGATGTATAGCTTATCAGCACTGATAATAGTAATGTTACCTTAATACTTTTCATTTTATGATGACCAACAGTAGAGATGCTCGTGCAAATTAATCAGCAAAATAAATAAAAAAACAAGATGTAAACAAATATAATAAATAACGCATATTAACAAATTTTGTTATTTAACGCACAACAACAATTTTTGTTTCAATGGGAAGCCTTTAACTATGTATTATAACTGATAAATGTCTGAAATGATCAGAAGATATAGAATCATTTCCTGAACCTTTCCGATCCGATCACCCATCTTTCGGGTACTTCATTATGGTTAGCTTTCATATAATCTTCATGAGAGCATGCAATATAAAATGGTCCGGAATCTTCAGCTTGCACTTCCATCCACCATCTTTCTGTAAGGTTGCTTTTTACGAAGATCAGATCTTCATCCAGATCTGTTACCCTCACATGATATCTGATAAATCTTCCTGAATTGGCATTGCTGAGATGAGGTGTTTCATATTGTTTCTGAGAGAATCCTTCAAGGAAGAACCATATTATTTGTGCGGAAAGGGCTGCTGTCTGGTTTCGTATATCCTGATCGGGATTAAGGTCAAAGAGCCCGAATATTTTCAAATTATCCGAGATACCGGCATATCTTGCCAGCAGACAAATCTCCTCGCCGTAAAAACCATTGGGAGATGGAGTTGTTGAACCCGGGGCATCTGACTGCCTGACTGAAGAAATATCGAATATTGCAACATCCGAATCTCTGAACAGGGGTTCTGTCAGGTGAATAGATTTTCTCACATCGCCTATTCTTATAAGTTCCGATTTGCGTCTTGAAAACCTGTTCACCACCTGCCGGTCGTTAAGATATGTCTGGTAGCCCAAGTTAATATAATGGTAAAATGTACTCCTGCTGTCATGTATAATATTGTTCAGGTAATTAAGTGAATAATTTTCCTTTTTTTCACTTATATAATCAATTCTTGAATCAACAGCTATTAAAGTATATTTTATTTGTTCAGAGCTCAGGGCTCTGTCGATGGCAAGAGCCAGTGCACTGCTTCCGCCAAGTATTACGGGGAAAACATTACAGGCGGCCAGAGTTTTAAGAATATCTGTCAGGCCGGCCAGGGTATCATTGAAAGTGATACCCTGTTTCATGTTCCCAAGATCCGTTATTTTAAGCTTACCGGGAATCTTTGCCAGTTTGTAAAGTTCTCTACGGATGCTGTCGGGTCCTTTCATTGATCCACTTGCCGGAGAATTCCGGCCTTCAGGAACACCCATAAGGGCAACTTTAAAGGTATCGATCCCTTTCAGCGGTAAATTCTCGGTATGTATCACAATATTGTGAGGAAATCCTGCCTGGAGGGAAAGGTATTCAAATTCAGGGCTCTCTATGCTGACAGGATCAAAATAATCGTTGAGATCGGTCATTTTAATATTTTATGAATCTCTATCTGTTTTTCGCTTCATTTTTTTCAATGATAGCTGTGCATTCTTCCTTTGTCAGGCTGTTAATATCTGTTCCTTTCGGGATCCTGTAGTTCTTTTTATTCCTGGAAAGATAATGTCCGTATCTTCCGTTCAGAAGAAGTATGTCCCCGAAATCTTTAATGACCTTTTTCTTTTCTGTTTCATCCTTTTCCCTTATTATTTCAACAGCTCTTTCCAAAGTTAATGAATAAGGATCATCAACTCCCTTTTTTAGTGAATAAAATTTGTTCTTATATTTGATGTAAGGTCCGAATTTGCCTCTTCCCACGATTATTTCCCCACCATCTGATTCTCCGAGTGTTCTGGGCAGACTAAACAGCCGTAATGCCTCGTCGAGAGTTATTGTTTCCAACAGCTGGTCGTGTGTCAGGCTGGCAAACCTGGGTTTATTTCCTTTATCGGTATTGCCGATCTGAGCTATGGGTCCAAACCTTCCCATTCTGACAGTAACAGGTTCTCCTGTTTCAGGATGATTCCCCAGTAACCTTATTCCTTTTTGCATGTACTTCTTTTCGAGAGTGCTTTCAATTGTTTTATGGAACGGCTCATAGAATTTTTTAAGCATACTCGTCCATTTGAGTTTTCCGACAGCTATTTCATCGAACTGTTCTTCAATCTCTGCTGTAAAATTGTAATCCAGTATTTCCGGAAAGTTTTCTGCCAGAAAATCATTTACTATCATTCCTATATCATGAGGAAAGAGTTTTGATTTCTCTTTTCCCGTAACTTCATTTTTTAGTGAAAGGGTAATTTCCCCCTTTTCCAGAGTATAAATATTGATCTGTCTTTTATCACCGGGTCTGTCTTCTTTCAGGACATATCCCCTATTTTGTATCGTTGAAATTGTAGGAGCATAAGTTGATGGTCTTCCAATTCCAAGTTCTTCCAGCTTTTTGACAAGACTTGCTTCGGTGTATCTTGGAAGAGGCATTGTAAATTTCTGAACTGCCGATATAATATTGTAATAAAGTGGCATACCTGTTTTAAGTGGAGGAAGAAGACCTTTTTCCTCATCCTGATTTTCTGTATCATGCGATTCGGTATAGACTTTCAGGAATCCGTCGAATTTAATTACTTCGCCTGTTGCATTGAAAATGACGGGTGAATTGTCCATATTAACCTGGATCGTTGTTTTTTCAACAAGTGCATCGGCCATCTGGGAAGCAATAGTCCTTTTCCAGATCAGTTCATAAAGTTTTTTTTCATTCTGGTTACCCTGAATAGCGGGTTGGTCGGGATATGCCGGACGTATAGCTTCGTGGGCTTCCTGGGCACCTTTCGACCTTGTTACATATTGTCTTGTTTTTGAATATTTTTCACCATATTCCGATATGATCACTTCACGTGATTTGGCAAGAGCCAGTTTTGAAAGATTTGTGGAATCGGTCCTCATGTAAGTTATTTTCCCGGCTTCATATAATTTCTGGGCTACTGTCATGGTCTGGGCAACTGAGAATCCCAGTTTGCGGTATGCTTCCTGCTGAAGTGTTGATGTGGTGAAAGGAGGTGCAGGTGATCTTGTACCCGGTTTTACAGTTATACTACCCACTTTGTAATTAGCACTGCTGCATAGCTGAAGAAATTTTTCCGCTTCATTACCATCCGGGAAACGTTTTGAAGCTTCCGCTTTTATTACATTTATTTCAGCATTGTTTTCATCTGTCCTGAAAACAGCAGTGATTCTGTAAGACGATTCAGATTTGAATGAAATTATCTCCCTTTCTCTTTCAACAATAAGACGTACAGCTACTGACTGTACCCTGCCTGCAGAAAGTGCCGGCTGTACTTTTTTCCAGAGTACAGGTGATATTTCAAAACCGACAAGACGATCAAGAATACGCCTGGCCTGCTGTGAATAGACCAGGTTCATGTTAATTCTGCGGGGATTTTCGATTGCCGTGGAAATCGCATCTTTGGTGATCTCGTGAAATACGATACGGCGTGTTGTCGACAAATCAAGACCGAGAACACTTGCAAGATGCCAGGCGATTGCTTCTCCTTCACGATCCTCGTCAGATGCGATCCAGATGTTTTTTGCAGATGCGGCTGACTTACGAAGCTCACTTACCACCTTTACCTTTTCCGCAGGAATCTCATAAACGGGATTGAAATCATTGTTAATATCAATACCCAGATTTTTCTTTGCAAGATCTCTTATATGACCGAAGCAGGAAATTACACGGAAATTTTTTCCCAGAAACTTCTCAATGGTTTTAGCTTTCGCCGGAGACTCAACAATAACAAGGTTTTCGATCATCTACAGAGGAATTTTTTTGTTAAAAACACGACAAAGTAAATCATTTAGGTACCAAACTTCAAAATAAACCGTTAAGAATCTTTAAGATTTTACTAATTTTGGCACAAATATTCAGCCTTATGGAAGGCAATAAAAAAAAATATCTTATATGGTTCTGGGCATTATTCACTGTGCCCTTTGTTATCATCATTGCTCTCTTCATTCTGATATCAAAAGGGAAACTGGGGCCCATGCCTTCTTTTACAGAATTGGAGAATCCTGAATATAGTCTTGCAGCGGAAGTTTATTCCGAGGATGAAGTTCTCCTCGGCAAAATACATATTGAGAACAGA
>CAZPMM010000170.1:0-5274 GCA_964587405.1 uncultured Rikenellaceae bacterium | reverse complement strand
TCTTCCTGCTCCCGAAGCAAACGATGCAATAGCTGCAACACTTGACGAAGCCAGAAAATCCGATATTGAAGGTACACCAAAAACGATTCTTTTCAATCTCAGCGGACATGGTCACATGGATATAACAGCGTATGAGAAATATTTTGAGAATAATCTTCCTGACCATGAAATGACACAGGAAGAAGTTGATAATTGTGTTGCCTCAATGAAAATCTGACAGCACTAAAAAATCTACGTATTATAATATGTACTCAAAAACGTATTATAATACGTAGATATTAAATATCCGGTCTGTGAAATCCCTTCAAAGAGGCAGGGGGAACGTAATCGGCATCAACATCATCTTTCCCTCCCGCATTACTACACAGCCTGCACCAGGGATTATGGCTGTTTCTAAAAGAGCTTATCGTGATACGCTACATTCAAAGCGGGACAGAATGATCTCAGAAATCGGAGTATTCGGTCGGGAAAAGAAGGTATGGAGTGGTCCTTGAAGTTGTGTTTTTATACTCCTCCATACTGCGCATCCTTACCCAGTCGGGGTCTGTCCTGAATGCTGCCCATTTTTCATCATGAACTTTCATATCCTGGAAGGTAGTCATATACATAAGATTGGGCATATTCTTCCCTGCCAGAACCTGTCCGTAAAATACAGCATTGAATTCAAGCTTTTTAAAAATATCCATTTCCCCGTTATTAAACATATCACGCTTTTTTGCTGCCTTTGCTTCCGTTGCACTTTCATAATCCCTCAGTTCATAAATTCTATTACTTTTGGGTGTGTTGAATGACGGAACTTTTAGCCCCGGCATACCTTTGAATGCTATCATAAATATGCTTTCATACCTGACAAAAGGTGGATTATCGACCGGAGCATCCAGAAATTTTTTTCCTGCCTGTTGATAATCAGCATCATTCTCAAGAACCGCACTTAAACTGATATATTTGGTGGCTGTTTCATAGGGAATAAAGAGATAAACAAATTTTCCGAAACGGGCAGTATCAGCTTCAATGGGCTTGAATGCACCAACATTATTAATACCGGCCCTGTGAAGTGCCGGTATTAATGCATCAGCAAGATATTTATCAACCATTTCTGCCTGTCCGGGCTGAGGAACATTAAAGATCTTTATCTCATAGTACATCTGCTGATCAGTAGTTTCATTGCAACTGATCATAGGGAGAATAAGAATTACTGCAATCAGAACTGCAAATAATCCGTAAATTGATTTCTTCATAGGAAATGGTTAGCTGTTAAATATTGTTAAAAATCGCTTTCTTCTTTGGCTTTCCCTTTTCATTTTCAATATAAAGCTGAAAAATCCTTAAATATCCCGTCAGCCTGTGCAGATGTAATTTCTTTACCTGACTGAATAAAGAAGCGGTGACGAAGAGTAATAGATTCTCCTGTCTTAAGTGTCACAACAATCTTTTCATGCTCCTTGTTATATGCCTGTGAACCCAGATTATTGGTTGAAAAGAGTCCATAACCGCGGGCGTGAGAATGTCCCGGGTAACCGATATTTTTCGGATGATCCCAGAAACCCATTGTCGTCAGCACATTATCTTTTGTTCCTGAAAGAATAACCCAGTTATTTCTTGTGCTCCAAACATCATCACCTTTTTTCCCGGAACTTGAGGAATACATACCGGTGACTCCGGTATTATCAGTAGATCTGACAGTTGTAGGATTACCCTGTGAATCGGTATAGACTGCAGGCTGGTTTGACGGCATTTCAAAAGCCCTGTCAACCCTTATGGCAAACATACCCTCCTTATTATCTGTAAAGGTAACTGTACCGTTAACTGCAGTCAGAGTTGAAATGTGATCTATCGTATATGAAGTATTATTTCCAGAGAAAATATATTTAACATTTTCCATCAGAAGTGTATTACCTTTATTATCTTTCCATTCACAAACAACCTCAAGGGTACCTTTCTTTCCATTTTTAGCTTTCTTTACTTCTTTGACCATAATATGGCCGTATCTGTCTTTACGATCTGCCGGAATTGCAGAGGAATTGTTCCAGAAATCAAGACCATTCACATCTCCATGGTTGAACCATATCCCTATATGATGAGGATGATCAACTCTTTCCTTAGGTCGGGATGCAATAGGGAAACCTCTTGTCACGTCTGATCCGTTTGGTGAATAAACCGGCCACAGATATGGCTTTTCCATGTTTGAGGGGTACTGATATGATGTAAATAGTTTTCCTCCTATCATGACATCAATCTTCTGGTCGCCTTTAACAAATTTCACTTTCGCTGTTTGTCCGCTAAGTGTATAAACAGATCCGAACATCAGGCCAAACACAAGAAATACTCCTGATATTCTGACAATTATACTATTTTTCATGATTTATATTTTATGCCTTATTTAATTTGATTAATACTGAAATACTTTTCCGCCTGCAAGGACTTCCTGTGTTGCTTCGTCGAATGAAGCTTTTTCACCTGTTCTGAGAGCTGCGGTACACATAATACATGCGATTGAATGATTATAACCTGCAACCACATCAGCACTCGGTTTCTTACGGTCGCGGACACACTGCATCCAGTTTCTCATATGTGCTACAGTCATTGGATCTCCTCCGGTTTGAGCACTTGTTTCAATCTTAAGCTGAGGTAGTTCGAATGGTTCAATCAGATTTGGCTGTAATCCCATTGCTTTTGCTTCTCTTGCCTGAAGGCCTCCTTCGGAGCTTACCTTATTTGTATCAAGATTAAGCATACCACCGTTTGAATAGTAAAGTTCTTTTGTGCCACCTGCTGAGTTTGTGAATCTTGATGAATACACTACCTGGAAAGCATTCTCAGGATTTGCGGGATCAACATATTCCATAACCGCAGTCATTGTATCAAAATTTGAACGGCCATCCTTCCATTGGTATATACCACCATTTGCTGCTACTGTACGTGGATGAGCAATATTTGTGAACCAGTGTACTGTATCGATCTGGTGTGCCATCCACTGACCGGGAATTCCAGATGAATATGGCCAGAACAATCTGAACTCCAGATATTTTCTTGGATCAAAATCTGCAGGTGGTCTGTTCATCTGATATCTCTTCCAGTCGGTATCAGATTCTTTCAACAAAGGAACTACATTGGGTCTTCTCCATCTTCCGGGCTGATTAACATTCCATGTCATTTCAACGATGACAATCTGACCAAATTTACCCGATTTGATATACTCATTTGCTGCTATATAATTACCGGCACTACGGCGCTGTGAACCTATCTGAACAATTTTACCAGTCGATTCAACTGCTTTTCTTGCTGCCCGTGCATCAGCCATTGATTCGGCAAAAGGTTTTTCAACATAAGCATCGCGGCCGGCTTCAACTGCTTCCTTGCAATGAAGTGCATGCTGAAAATCAGCAGTGCTGATTATTACTGCATCGGTGTCTTTTCCACTGTAAAGCTCTTCATTATTTCTTGCAAGCCTTAGATTGAGCCCCAGTTTCTTATAAAACCTGCCTGCATCCTCTCTTCTTAATTTCCAGATATCTGAAAGAGCTGTGAATTCAAAATTCATCTCCTTTGCCAGACCTGTGAATGCAGAATGCAGGGATCCTCTGAAACGGTCAGAATAACCAACAATACCTACACGTATTTTATCGTTTGCGCCAAGGACACGCGAATAACTCTTCGCACCGAGTGCAATTCCCGCGGTACCAAGAGCAGCTTTCTGAACAAATTCTCTTCTGGTTGTCATAATCTTATAATTTATTGTTTCGTATAATATTTATAAACAAAATAGTAAAAGTAATTTAAATCATAATCATTAAACAAATATAAATCCGCTTTTTTTATTTTTAATTATTTTTAACTCTTAAAATGGCCATTTTGAAACGCATACTAATCGATATGGACGGTGTTCTTGCTGATGTGTATTCCAGATTCTTTGAATTATACAGGCAGGAAGGAGGAAATATTCTTTCATTCAACGATGTCGCGGGAAAACTTGAAGCAGAAGCTTTCCCCAATCAGATTAAATGGGTAACAACACCCGGATTCTTCAGAAATATTCCTGTGATACCCGGCAGTGTTGAAGGATTAAAAAAGCTGAATTCAGAATATGAGATAATTGTAAACTCCCTGGCAACAGAATTTCCTCAAAGCCTTACTGACAAACAATTATGGCTGCAGGATAATTTTCCTTTCATATCATGGAAACAGATGGTCTTTTACGGCAACAAGAATCTTATCAGAGCTGATATCATGATAGATGATCATCCGAAGAATCTTGACTATTTCCCCGGAGAAACAATATTATTCACCCAGCCACACAATGTTTTTCTCAAAGATACAAAACATCTCAGGGTTTCTTCGTGGAAGGAAATAGAAAACTTATTAATAAAGAAATCCTAACCACATAGTCTGATTTACAAGAATATAACTAAAGAGTTATTAAACGCGAAGGGTGCAAGGAAAAAGCTTTGTATAACGCATTGCGCGGTTGAAATCTTAATATATTTCATAACGATCTTTGCATAATTCTTATGCATCCTTTGGGTTATAGATACAAACCCTGCGGCATCCGGGGTATTTACTCATTGTAGCTGAACTTCGGCAAGTACGGGTTTATGGTCGGATGGATGATAGAGTCCGAAAGAATCCGTAAGTATCCCATGACGTAGCACTTTCACCTTATCGTTAATAAAAATGAAATCGATGATCCTGCCTCTTTCGCTAACCTGGAAACCTCCGCTTGTACCATCGGGTCCGTATGCCGGAACAATGGATTTATCACGTGCATCATTTAGTATTTTAAGTACTGTCTGAACAGGATCAGATTCCTTTATCAGATTAAAATCGCCTGTAAGTATCAATGGTATATTCTCCTTATTTATTTCAGTTATTCTACTGAGTATAAGCTTAACTCCTTCCTCACGTGCTTTCATTCCCCTGTGATCGAGATGAGTATTGAATACAAAAAATGTCTTCTTTGTGATTTTATCTCTCATTTTCAGCCATGTACACGTTCGGTTACAGGCTGCATCCCATCCCATTCCGGGTTTTTCCGGTGTTTCACTCAGCCAGAAAGTATCTTCAGTCAGTTTTTCGAACCTCGACTTTCTGTAGAAAACAGACATATGTTCTCCCGCTTCTATGCCGTCATCACGGCCTAAACCATAGCATTCAAATTCAGGAAAGCTGTTTTTGAGATCATTGATCTGTTCAATCAGTGCTTCCTGCACATTAAATATATCTGCCTTATGGAAACGGAGAAGTCCGGCCACCTTATCCTTCCTTGCCGGCCATGCA
>CAZPMM010000169.1:0-5287 GCA_964587405.1 uncultured Rikenellaceae bacterium | reverse complement strand
GTTATAATACCCTGAAATAATATCAGCAACAAGGTTCTCAATACCAAATTGGGTGTTAAGTTCCCCTATTTGTTTTAACTCATTAAGTTTTTTATAGGTGGTCTGAACACTGAATCCCCTGAAGATGGTCATTCCCATAGTTACCCCTGCCGAAGATGTAGTATTGAATATATCATTTGATTTAATCTGTGTTCCGTCCTTGAGATTTTGTGTCTGATAATCATTGTATGTACCGCTGTGACGTCCGTTCAGATCAACAGATGGAAGAAAACCTGCATTGCCGGGGGTAAAGTTATTCTTTGCTATGGTTTCATTGTTCTTTGTGATCAGTAGCGAATAATTTCTCTCAAGTCCTGTATAGATACAGTCATTAAGTGTATAAATCTTCTGGGCAGTTAAAGAACCTGAAATGGGAAGAATAAACAGACTAATCAGTAAAAGCTTTTTTTCCATCAGTATTAATGTTTATTTCACTTTGATCTGCAACAGCAGTGACAATAGTTGTTTCACTTGAGATATATGTATAAATAGCCGGAACCACAAACAGGGTAAGGAAGGTTGCAAATATCATACCGCCAACTACCGCGATACCCATTGAAATACGGCTTTGAGCTCCATCACCAAGGCCGAGGGCAAGAGGAGCAATACCAAAAATTGTTGCCAGGCTTGTCATAAGAATGGGTCTTAACCTTGCTGCTGCTGCATATCTTATTGCTTCCTGTTTTTTCATTCCTGCTTTTTTTCTCTGGTTTGCAAATTCCACAATCAGTATGCCGTTCTTTGATACCAGTCCTATAAGCATAATGAGACCTATCTGGCTGAAAATATTCATTGTAATGTCAAAGTACCACATAAAGATAAGAGCACCGAAAAGTGCCAGTGGTACTGTACCCATAACGATAACCGGATCTTTAAAGCTTTCGAACTGTGCGGCAAGTACAAGAAATATAAGAATGAGTGCAAGTGCAAATGCAAACATAAGGCTGGATGAACTTTCCCTGAAATCCTTTGAATCACCGGCGAGTGCGGTTCTGAATGAATCATCTAGTACTTCAGCAGCTATTCTGTCCATTTCTGCAAGTCCTTCACTTATTGTTTTTCCTTTTGCAAGTCCTGATGATACAGTAGCCGACACAAACCTGTTATACCTGTATAACTGCGGGGGAGCAGTCTCTTCAGATAATGTAACAAGATTATCGAACTGAATCATCTCTTGATTATCTGTCCTTACATAAAGCGATTTAAGATCTAAAGGTTTATTCCTGTCTTCGCGTGCAAGTTCTCCCAGTATCTGATATTGTTTTCCGTTCATAAAAAAATATCCGAAACGCTGACCACTGAGAGCAAGCTGAAGTGTTTGTCCAATGTTCTGGGTCGATACTCCGAGGTTGGTAGCTTTTTCGCGGTTAATATGTATCCTTAATTCAGGTTTGGTGAATTTAAGATTGACATCAGCCATTTCAAGAACATCGCTTTCCATAACTTTAGCCATGAATGCAGGAAGTATTTCTCTCAGTTTATCAATTGATGTTGCCTGAAGAACATATTGAACAGGTTGTCCTGCGCGTCTCGATCCGAAAGTGGATTGCTGAATTACAAATGATCTTGCTTTCGTTTTTTTCCGTAGCGCAGTTGCCAGATCATCAGCTATTTCCTGTTGGCTTCGTTCCCTGTCCTTAGGTTTAGAAAGCATTATCCTGAGATTGGCGAAACTGCCACCTCTGACCATCGTAGTGTAACTGATCCTTTCAGGAACTTGTTTTTCAACGAGTTTAGCAATATCATCGGCATAACTCAGAAGAAATTCATAGGTTGCTCCTTCAGTTGCCGACATGTTTACTGTAATCTGCGATCTGTCTTCAAGCGGAGCCATTTCAGCCGGTATCATTTTCCACAGGATAATTATTATTCCAAAAGCCGCTACCAGTATTACAAGAGCATACTGTCTGTGTTTCAGAAATGAATCAAGACCATTTTTGTATGTTTTGTTCATTTTTTCAAAAAAATGTTCTGTTTTGCGGAAAAACCAACTACGGGTTTTTTCCTGTCTCAGCAGCTTGGTTGAAACCATTGGTGTAAGTGTCAGCGCAAGGAATGCAGAAATTGCAACTGTCCCTGCCATAACTACACTGAATTCCCTGAAAAGACGTCCTGTGATACCCTGAAGGAATACAATCGGAAAAAAGACAGATATAAGTGTTATTGTGGTGGCTATGATTGCGAAAAAAATCTCCTGCGAACCTTTTATTCCAGCTTCAACAGGGTTTAATCCGGCTTCTACCTTAACAAAGATATTTTCCATGACTACAATGGCATCATCTACTACAATACCTATTGCAAGTACAAGAGCAAGCAGAGTCAGAACATTTATGGTAAATCCTGCCAGATACATTATGAAGAATGATCCGATCAATGAGATTGGTATGACAACAATGGGTATAAATGTCGCTCTCCAGCTTCGCAGGAAAAAGTAAATAATGACCACCACCAGTGCAAATGCAATATAAATAGTGTGCTGGACTTCTTTTATCGAGGATCTTATATACTCGGTATTATCATAATTAACATTTACCTTTACATCATCGGGAAGATCCTTGCTTATATATGCCAGCCGTCTGTATACTTCATCGACAATATCTATATGATTTGATCCGGGTTGTGGTATCATTGCTATCTGTACCATTGGGACGCCGTCTCTTTTAAGGATTCCACGTATATCTTCCGGACCTAGTTCAGCTCTTCCAATATCTTTAAATCTTACAATATTATCACCAGACTGTTTCACTATAAGATCATTGAACTGTTTTGGGGTGGTCATAAGACCCATTGTTCTTATGGATAACTGTGTATTGGTTCCCTCAATACTTCCGCTGGGCAGTTCTACATTTTCTCTGTTTATTGCATTCCTTACATCCATGGGAGTGAGCCCGTATCCCCCCAGTTTGGCAGGATCTAACCACAGCCGCATAGCATATCTTTTTTCACCGAATATACTTACGCCACTTACACCTGAAATGGTTTGAAGTTGTTCTTTCAAAGTAAGATCGGCAATCTCTGAAAGCTGAAGAAGGGAACGTTTACTGCTCTCAACGGTAAGGAAAAGAATGGGACTTGCATCTGCATCTGCCTTTGCAACAGTAGGAGGATCACAGTCCCGGGGAAGATATCTTATTGCCTGGGATACTTTATCCCTGACGTCATTCGCCGCAGTTTCAAGATCAACAGAAAGTTCGAATTCAACAGTTATCCTGCTCCTTCCCTGACTACTGACACTTGTAAGCGATCTCACTCCGGGTATACCGTTAATATTTTGTTCCAGGGGTTCGGTTATCTGTGTTTCAATAACATCTGAATTGGCACCGGGATACGATGTGTTTACTGTTATTATGGCAGGATCAACACTAGGGAATTCCCTGACACCCAGAAATGTAAAACCTACTATTCCGAAAAGCAGGATTATTATTGCAAATACTGATGTAAGAACCGGCCTTTGTATACTTACTGAATATATGCTCATTAATACAGTTGTTGAATTAATTAATTAATTGGTAATCAATGTGTCCAGAACAACCGGAAGGCTCTGCCGTAATTGTAGTATACCGGTAATTATCAATGTATCCCCGAATTTCAATCCGTCAGTGATCTGGATTAGTGATTCTGTCCTTAGACCAGTTTCCACTTTAACACCGTCTGACCTGCCTTTTCTGTAGACATAAACCATTTCTCCCTCCATTTCAGGTATCAGGGCTTCACTTGGGATGGCTATTGCATTTTCTATCTGGTTTAATCTCAGTGTAACACCAGCATAACGGCCCGATTTGAGCTCTTCCCTGCTGTTGGGATATAAGGCTCTCAATACAATTGTCCTAGTATTAAGATCTATTTTAGGATCAACAGCATAAACCCTGGCATTATAATTCTTATTATCAACCGTAAAGATTACCGGAAAACCTATTTTAATTTCATCAGCATATCTTTCGGGAATGGAAAACTCGAGTTTTATCGGGCTCATTTTGATAAGCCTTGCAATTTTTGTGGATGGTGTGGCAAAACTTCCTTCACTCAGATATCTTAACCCTATTATTCCATCAAATGGTGCACGCAATTCAGTTTCAGATATCCTTGCAAGTATCAGATTAATATCAGCCTGTATCGTTTGCAGTTCAGTAACGATCTGATCATAACTTTCCTGGCTGATCGCATCTTTGTCGAGAAGACTTCGCTGTCTGAATTCTTTTTCTTCAACCAGTTTCTGTTGTGCCTGTAACTTCTGAAGCTGTGCCTGCAAAGGTTTATCATTTATTTTTGCAAGAAGGTCTCCTTTATTTACCCTTGTGCCTTCAGTGAAATTTATTTTTACAATCTTGCCTGAAGTTTCGAATGACAGTTCAACTTCTTCATCCGGTCTCAATGTCCCGATAGTATTAATGAGTTCGTTCATTATCGCGGGTTTTATTATAAATCCGCTAACATTCAGAATGTTGAGACCCTGCATTCCTGAACCTGGTCTTGAGCCAGGTTTGCCCGAACCCATGGTATTCTGCTTACGTCCGAATACAGGCTTAATTTTCGGATAAAATATTATGAATACAACTACTGAGATTAGCAGAATTGTAATAATTATCTTAAATCGTTTATTCATGAGGAAATTTTATGATACAATATTTTCGGATCCGCTATTAAATAGTCAGAATATACAATTGCTATTTGAATAGATGACAGGCAAATTTAGATATTTTGAATTTTCCCGCAGTACATATCACCTGTTATAATTGTTAAAAACTCATAAAAATCAGGAGTAATTATTATTTGGCTCATTATTTTCCGGAATAGGCTGTTTAAATAAAACAAGTTATTTTTGCCTTTTAGTAATATTCATTAATCATGATCCAGCGTATCCAGTCAGTTTTTCTATTATTGACAACAATTCTGGCAGGATTATTCCTGACAGGTGAAATATTTAAGTTTTTTGACAGCAATAATTCTGAATTCCTTATGAACATGAACGGATTTTTCAGGATCGGATCTGCCCGGGAACTGTTACCTGTCGTCAAAACTATTCCTCTCCAGGTCTTGTCTTTATCAATACCAGTTGTATCAATTTGTTCAATTTTTTTGTTTAAGAACCGTAAGATACAGTTAAAGGTTGTCCTGTTGCTGTTCATATTAAATCTCCTGCTGATAGGCATTGCGGCTTTTTACGGGATTTCTTTTATGAACCGGTACCAGTTAAATATTGTACCCCGTTTTGAAATGTTCATTCCTTTTGTAAATGCATTTCTGATTA
>CAZPMM010000168.1:0-5289 GCA_964587405.1 uncultured Rikenellaceae bacterium | reverse complement strand
TTGTCGATACACTGATAGTGCCTGAAAATTTGACGTGTGATACACTTATACTTACGGATCAGACAGAAGTTAATACTTCCGGTTCACTGAAGAATGAAAAAAGACTGGTGATAACAGGTGTGGGAGATATTATGTTCGGAACCTCTTTCCCTTCTGTACGTTTTCTTCCGAAACATGATGATCCTCTTTTATTGCTCGGTGATCTGGCAGATACCCTTGCATTGTCGGATATTACTTTCGGCAACCTTGAAGGATCATTTCTCGATAAAGGTGATCCTGCAAAAAAATGCAGAGACACGACAATTTGCTATCTTTTCAGAATGCCTGAAAGATATGCAGCTGCTCTGAGCGTGGCAGGCTTTGATATAATGAGCCTCGCTAATAATCATTTCGGCGACTTTGGAATGCTATCACGCAGAACCACTATGAAACTGCTCGATTCACTCGGGATCGAATATGCAGGACTTATTGAAAAACCATATTCAATTTTCATGCGCGATTCTGTTGTTTATGGATTTTGTGCCTTTGCTCCGAATGCAGGTACTGTAAGTATTATAAATATTCCTGAAGCGGAAGCTCTGGTTAAGTTCCTGAGCGATACCTGCGATATTGTTATTGTATCATTTCATGGAGGTGCAGAAGGGGCGGAATACCAGCATGTTACCCGGAAGGAAGAAATTTCATTTGGTGAAAGCAGGGGTAATGTATATGATTTCTCCCACAAAATGATAGATGCAGGCGCCGATATTGTATTCGGACATGGTCCACATGTGACTAGAGCCATAGAAGTTTACAGGGAGAGATTCATAGCTTACAGCCTTGGTAACTTCTGTACATACGGAAGATTCAACCTGTCCGGACCAAACGGGATAGCTCCTCTGATAAAACTGAATGTTGACACAAAAGGAAAATTCATTTCAGGAAGAATAATCCCGGTGTATCAAATATATTACGGAGGCGTAAAAGTTGATCCCGAGAAAAAGGTAATAAAGAAAATAAAAGAGCTTACATCTCAGGATTTCCCGGAATCTGTCATTAATATTTCAGACGATGGGGAAATTACTTTCAATTAGAAAAACTTACTTAAACAACTTATATTTGTATGACTGGTGCCTGATATTACTGTTAACTCAGATAAATCGTAGTGATCGTCAGTCATAAAGTAAAACTGAACAATGCCGTATAAGGAAAAAAAGATAGAAAAGCTTTATTATTCAATAGGTGAAGTATCGGAAATGCTTAATGTCCCGGTGTCAACTGTCAGATTCTGGGAAAATGAGTTTGATATCCTTAAACCAATGAAAAACAAAAAGGGAAACAGAATGTTTACTCCAACCGATATAAGGAATCTGAAGATTATTCACCATATGCTTAAAGAGGAAGGGATGACCCTTCTGGGTGTAAAAAAGAAACTTGCCGGAAAATGGGAAGAAGCTGATTCAAAATATGAGATAACCGAATCACTTCTTAAAATAAAGGATCTGCTGATAGATTTACGCGATAATATCTAAAGATGAAACCCACATGATTGAATTCAAACGCAAACACAAACACGTAATGAATATAATTTTCAATCATGTGCGGTTCCCCCGCTTGAGCTGGGCAAGCATCAGACCATTGAAATAAAAATTATATTATGATGAAGCTTAGTGAGTTAACCGGATTTTTGGATTCTGTTATCCCTCTCTCATTTCAGGAAGATTATGACAATTCGGGACTGCAGTATGGTCTGCCGGAAATGGAGATCAATGCAGCTCTTCTCACACTTGACGTTACTGAAGAAATCATAAATGAGGCAACCTGTAAATGCTGTAATCTGATCATTTCACATCATCCTGTGATTTTCAGGCCTCTTAAAAGGATATCCGGATGTAGTCCGTCCGAACGGATAATACATAAGGCAATAAAACAGAATATTGCTATTTATTCAGCTCATACAAATCTTGATGTGGTCAGTAATGGTGTCAGCAAAAAGATGGCGGAAAAGATTGGACTTAAAAACGTTAAGGTTTTGTCACCTTTAAGCGACCACTTATGTAAGCTGGTTACTTTCATTCCTGATGATCATCTTGATAAGGTGAGTCAGGCTCTTTTCAATGCAGGAGCCGGAATCATGGGTAATTATGATAATTGTGGTTTTACAGTAAACGGCACTGGTAGTTTCAGAGGGAATGAAAATTCAAATCCTTTTGTTGGAGAAAAAGGGATAATTCATTTTGAAAAGGAGACCAGGTTCGAAACAATACTGTTTTCTCATCAGAAATCTAAAATAGTAAAAGCTCTTCTTGAAGCACATCCTTATGAAGAAGTAGCATATGACATATATCCTCTTAAAAATAGGAATATCGATGCCGGTCTAGGTTGTGTAGGAAATCTGGAGGAAGGAATGGATGAAAATGAATTTCTTCGCTTCATATCCAGAATGTTCGATGTAAGAGGACTCAGGTATTCATTGCTTAATGGCAGAAAGATTCACAGAGTGGCCCTCTGCGGAGGATCAGGCGGATCTCTTACGGAGCTTGCTTCCAGTTCCGGTGCAGATGCTTTTATTTCTGCTGATATTAAATACCATACATTTCTTGATATGGGAAAGAGAATGCTTATCGCGGATATCGGACACTTTGAAAGCGAAAAATTTTCTGCAGAAATTTTATACGATCTTATTATTAAAAAATTCCCTAAATTTGCACTCCGGTTTTCAGAGATAAATACGAATCCGATAAATTACTTATAATATGGAAAAAGTCAAAACACATGAAACAGAAGTTTCCGTGGAGAACAGGTTACGTGCCTTATATAGCATGCAGTTAGTTGATTCAGAGATTGATAAAATAAAAACACTGAGAGGTGAGCTGCCGCTTGAAGTTCAGGATCTGGAAGACGAAATAGCCGGACTTGAAACAAGGCTTGGCAATCTGAGAGAAGAAGTTGTAGTTCTTGAAAAATCGATGCAAAATAAAAATATTGAAATAGGTGAAGCAGAATCCCTTATAAAGAAATACGAAGAGCAGCAGAAGAACGTGAGAAATAACAGGGAGTTCGATTCATTATCAAAAGAAATTGAGTTTCAAAATCTTGAAATTGAATTGTTCAATAAAAAAATAAGAGAGTTTAACATACAGATGGATGATAAGAAAAGATTGATTACCGATTCGGAAGCCATCCTTGTTGAACGGAAAAGTGATCTGGAAAACAAAAGATCTGAACTCGATGAGATAATTTCAGACACACAGAAAGAGGAAGAAACCCTGTTCAAAAAACTTGAAGAAGTACAGGCTGTAATTGAAGAACGCCTTCTTACAGCATACAAACGTATCCGTTCAAATGCAAGAAATGGTCTGGCAGTCGTTCCAGTCCAGCGCGATGCATGCGGTGGATGTTTTAACCAGATACCCCCGCAGCGTCAGCTCGATATCAGATCAAGAAAGAAGATCATAGTATGTGAATATTGCGGAAGGATACTCGTTGATGACGAGATAATAAAGGAAGCTCAAATCTGATAGTCATGAAATGGGTATTTTGATTTTTTTCCCAACTACCACCTGTAATTTCTTAACTTTTGTCCAATAGTGCAGAAGTTATCGCCACGATACCTTCTTCACGTCCTGTAAATCCCATCTTCTCTGTTGTTGTGGCTTTAACTGATACAACATCAATATTAATACCGAGGATAGATGAAATAACCGATCTCATTTCGTGAATGTATGGAGCTATTTTTGGTTTCTCTAGGCAGATTGTGCTGTCGATATTGATGATGGAAAATCCTTTTTTTCTTATTATTTCCAAAGTTCTTTTAAGGAGTATCTTGCTGTCAATATTTTTGAATTCTGGGCAGTTGTCGGGGAAATGATGCCCGATATCCCCAAGTGCTGCTGCACCGAGCAATGCATCGCAAATTGAATGCAGAAGTACATCACCGTCGGAATGAGCTATGCAGCCTTTATCCGATGGTATCAGTATACCTCCGATCCATAATTCTAAACCTGTTTCGAGCCGGTGGAAATCAATACCCTGACCTGTCCTCAGGTTCATATAGTTGAGTTGACTGGTTTTTTCAGGGAGCTTATATCAAATGCAAGAGAAAACCGAAGAGTTCTTGCAAGAGGATGGTTCTGAACAGTAGGCATAAGATATGAGAAATCGACAGTGAATCCGCTCAGTCTGAAACCAGCACCAGCCGTAAAATACTTTCTGTTCCCCTTTGTCTCATTTTCATGGAAATAACCTGCTCTTATTGCGAACTGATTGTTATACCAGTATTCTGTTCCGAACGAAAGGGTGAATTCGCGTAATTCTTCCTTGAAACCGTCCGGGGCATCATAGAAAGACTGAAAAATAGCAAGCGGAACCGAAACATTTGGATCTTTGCCTGCTATGATGCTGTCGGGATGGTTAATATCATAATATGGAGGTGTGGGAACAAGCAGCTTGTTTATGTCTGCAGTGAGTGTAATCTGGTTATAAAGATCGAGATTTAGTGTAAGTGCCGTACCAAATTTCATGTTCATAGGTATGAAATCGGAAGTTTGCGCATCCGAATAGCTCATTTTGGATCCTATATTTGAGAAGTTCAGTCCGAAAGCCAGTTGACTGTCCTTTGTAAAAAGCATGAGATCTGTATTATAGTAAAGCGAGATGTCGGCACCGACCGAAAGACCCGGTTTTGTAGCTTCACCACCTGAATATGATCCTCCGGTAAGATTTGAATATATCATCCGGAATGCAATACCTCCCGACAGGTTATCTGTGAATAACCTTGAGTATCCAAGATCAAATGCCCATTCATTGGGAGTGAAAGTTCTTTCAAGGTTCCCGTAAATATCTGTAAAGTCTACATCTCCCAGAGATGAATAAAGCAGGCTTCCGCTGATAACCTGTTTTGTGTCTATCCTGTAAAACCCGGTAAGATATGCTATGTTAATATCGGGAACCAGGTTGCGAAGCCACGGGGAATATGATATACCCACTCCGCCATTTCCTTCGATAAATGCGAATTTAGCCGGATTCCAGTGCATACTGTAAACATCAGGGGATGTTGCAACGCCTGCATCTCCCATTGCTCCTGCCCTTGAATCAGGTGCAATTGTCAGAAAAGGTACAACTGTCTGGATGGCATTTAGTTCACCATCACCTGCCTGACTGTAAAGATTAAGGGGTACAGACAGTGCAACTGCCATCAGGATCAATCCAATTTGTCTGTTTTTCATTCCGATACGTATCATTCAAGAAAAATGTAAATATTTATCATTAAATAATTTTACAAAATTATCAATCCCACTAAAAGATATT